>NZ_JAAIWM010000004.1:300000-403609 GCF_011008845.1 Bacillus mesophilus
AGAAAACGCAACCTCCTTCAAAAGAAAAAATCGAAGTCGATTTTAGGGGCTCTGGCTTTTCACCAAACATTACCTATTTTCCATTAGACGATTGGAAAAAGACAATCTACCAAGCGGCAAGGGATTTAAATTTCTTGGTAGTTGAAGAGCAATATGATATTAAGGGCCTACCTGCTTTAAGAGAAGCCATTTCGTCTTACTTAAATCGGTCACGTGGCATGATGATTAAGCCCAACCAGGTTGTTATTATTAACGGTATTATGCAAGGAATAACAATACTCTCCCAACTTCTCATTGACGTCGGAGATCATGTTGTCGTCGAAGAACCTTCTTTTACCTCTATAAAAAACAACTTTATGACCATGGGTGGAGAATTAATTCCAGCTCCTATAGAAACACAAGACTTTCAGGTAAGAGATTGGGAAAGTCGGCTTATTTATGTAACACCTAGTCATCAATTCCCAACAGGAAAGGTAATGTCTATTAATCAGCGAATTAACCTTCTACAATGGGCAAAAAAACATAACTCGATTATTATAGAAGATGACTATGACAGTGAATTCCGAAGAAAAGGGAGGTCTGTTGAACCCCTAAAAGTCCTTGATTTTGAAGAGCGTGTTGTTTTTTTAGGAACCTTTGCAAAAAGCATACTTCCCTCACTTCGAATTGGTTTTGCTGTTTTGCCACCAGACTTAGTAGATGACTTTCTTAAAATAAGAAATTTAGGCGGCGAATACACCACTTCCATACTAGAGCAAATGGCAGTTGGACTGTTTATTAAATCAGGAAAGTTTGAGCGTCATTTAAGAAGACTTAACAGAATCTATGCTCAAAAATATGATGTCCTACTACAAGCTATTAAGAAATACCTTTCAAATGCTTTTGAATGGAACGAGACAGATGCAGGCTTACATTTATTTGCTACTTGGAAACACTCCGCTCAAGACTATATTATCTTTGAGAATGAATGTTTAGTAAGAGGGGTTGTGTGGGAAACAGCCAATCATTATTACATAAATCCGCCACCACAACCGAAAGTAATTATTGGATTCGCACACTTATCAGATGATGATATTATTAAAGGATTTCAACTTATGGGCGAAGCTTTCAAAGCCATATCCTCTACAAATGATATAGAAAGAAAAAGAACCCTTAACTAAGGGTTCTAAGGTACGTTACCTTTCTCTAAGATATTTGACCACGAATCACCGTAATCTTCAGTCCTCCACACGTCTCCAGCAACAGTACCAAAACTAATTTCCTGTTCATGTAAGGGATTAACAGCTAAATATAAAATGGAATCCCCTTCACTTAATGTAGGAAGTGGAATTTGTTTAGTATCATCTGATTCCAAGGACTGTTCTAATAAACTCTCCTCTCCATCTGCTGTTACATAAAGAATAGACTCATCTTTAATAAAGAACGTGCCTATTGATCTTTCTTCAGATATGAGAGAAAATGTGTTTCCGTTATTGTGAGAGAGAAACAATCCTTCTGGGGTGGATATACCTACTATTTTTGCTAATCTAGGGTGAGTGGCAAGTGAATGGGCTGATGCTTGTGGCAATCCCTCTAACTCACTCTGCATCCATACTTCCCCTCCGTCGAGGCTATAGTATAAACCTGTACCAAGTTTACTATTTGGAACTGTGTTAACCACATAGATACTTGGAGTGTAATAACTTGCGGACATATGATGAAAGTCAGATTCTCCATAAAAACTTACTTTTTCTATCGTTTTTCCAAAATCCTCACTTTTTAATAAACCAAGTGGATTTAAAAGCGTAGACCCCTCTTCTGGATGACCGCTACTGTAAAAGCCCTCAGATGTTGCTTGAAAGCCCATATAGTCATGATTATGTTCCTTTGTCTCATACCAAATACCATTAGAATAAACCTTAAGTCCATGATGAGTTGCAATAAATAAAGCTTCCTGGTTATTTGGATATCCTATCCCATGAATATGGGAGATGGAGTTACTTACTGGCTGAAAAAAGTCATGACCTGCAAAATCAATACCTACTGTTTTTGCCTTCATGCTTTCATGTTGAATCCCTGGTTCAGTTTTATTTTCATGGTCGCTATTGCTATCACTACAAGAGGAAAAGAAGAATAGCAACACAACAGTTAATCCAATAAAAAACACAATATATTTCAACGCTAACACTCCAAATGAATAATTCTTGTCTATAACTATTATTTCATATTCAAAATAAATAAACAAATAAGAAATGAGACTTATTTTAAACAAAGGGCGTGTTAAACCTTGTTGTTGATTTCCGTTAAAGGACACTCGCTTTCCGCGGGCGAGTCCGTGAGCCTCCTCACTGGAAAAGCGAAAATGCCCCGGAAAGATGAAGGCAGGCTAAGTTCGCAATATCCTGTTGCAACGCCTGCCTGACCTGCATGCATCCTGCAGGCCTCCGACAAGCAAACGTTCCTCCAACATAAAAAGGGTGCTCTTTCCTTTTTTATGTTGGAGGGTTATTTGACCTCGAGGGGCTAGGCATTGCAGCTAGACAAGCATTCGCCTGTAGGGTCTACCGAGACCCGCTCTCCCGCGCTACACAGGATGTGGCAGCTTTTAGCAGAGGTTCCTAATATTCGCGTCCCTCCACTTCAATCAACAGTGCAGAATATCAACACAATTCTTTAACATAGCCTAAACAAAAAAATCCCCCATTCGTACTATCGGGGGATTAAGTAAAATTACAATTCTTGTTCTTTTAGCATGGAGCTTTGTACAGCGGTCTTGGAATGCTTGAGACCAAAATACGTAACTAACCCTAGTGACAATAGTCCGAAAACTAAAACCATATAATGAAACCCAATGGTATCTAAAAATAACCCAGTTGCCAATAATACAACCTGAAACATAACTCGATCTAACATATTTTTAAAAGAAAAGAATCGTCCATGAAAATCTTTAGGAATTTTAGTTTGGAAAATCGTTGCTGCAATCGGGAAGAAGAACCCAAGAGCAAAACCAAATACTCCAAATGAAACTAATGATAATAGCTTGCTATCAGCAAAGAATAATGATAACTGAGTAATGGCAACAACTGTTGTAAAAATAAACATTAACGAAACAGGATTATACTTCTCTGTTATTCTCTTAACTAAGAAAGCACCAAGCATGAAACAAATACCCTCAACTGTGTAGATGAGACCCTTTATGGTTGAGTCGTCCTGTAGCTCACTGATCTCAATAACCATTAAGTTAAAGCCACCTAAAAATAACATTGGAATGACAGTTAGGATTAAAGCAGTCATGGCAATAGGAATACCTTTTAGAACCGGAATTACTTCTTTGAAGCTAGCTGACTTCTTATTTTTATTCTTACTTTCAACATCCGATTCATCAAAATCTAATAAAAAGGTGGATAACAATAATAATCCATAAGCAATAAAAGACGCTAGATACAGAGAGTACAAACTGATAATGGCCAACATTGCCCCAGCTAAGGCGGTTCCAATTATTCTTGAAATCGTTGTTATATTCATATGCGCACCATTCATTTGTAATAAATCCTTCTCAGCAACGACAATTGGGACTAACGCTTGAATAGTCGGGAAATAAAAGGCTGCTGATAACTGAATGACAATCATAAACAAGACCATCCACCAAATCGACTCAAACTGAATGGCTAAAAACATAAATAAAACGCTAAACATTCTACCAAACCCAGCATATATTAATACCTTCTTTTTACTTGATGAATCTATAATTCTTCCAGCTAAAGGTCCAACCACGACTCCTGCAAGTAATCCCGTAAATAAAATAAGCGCCTTTACAAAATCTGAAGGTACATGCTGTTGCATAAACTCTAGATTACCAATTATTCCAGTCCATAATCCAATACCAGCAATAAATTCACCAGTAAGTAAGATCCAAACATTTCTGTTTTTCCACATAGTTCTTTCTCCGTTCCTGTAGACTTCATTCTATAATAAATATACCATCATGCAAAATATTTCGCCACACGAAAGTTTAACTAAATGTTGTTTTTATGTTATAATTCATTTTGCTAATTATGTAGATAGTTAAGGAGTGCTTATGTACCAGACTTATAGCTTTAGAGAAAAATCATTATTGTTTAGCAAAATTATATTTCCTATTCTAATTACCCAGCTCGGCCTTTTTGCAATGAGTTTTTTAGATGTTATGATGTCAGGCCGCGCAGGCTCCTACGATGTTGCTGGAGTAGCGATCGGCTCGAGCTTATGGATCCCTATATATACCGGGTTAAGTGGAATACTTATAGCTATTACACCAATCGTTGCTCAATTAATTGGTGGCAAACGAAGTTCAGACGTACCAAACACGGTTATTCAAGGTTTGTATTTAGCAACCATTATTCCATTATTCATCTTTCTAATTGGGGCATTAACACTGAAACCGATTCTTAATGGGATGAATCTAGATTCTGAGGTTAGTAGAATTGCTTATCATTATTTACTTAGCTTATCACTTGGGATGGTTCCTTTGTTTATGTATTCAGTGCTTCGCTCCTTTATGGATGCATTGGGTCAAACAAAGATGACCATGTTCATCACACTGACTTCACTTCCAATTAATGCGTTATTTAATTATCTTCTAATCTTTGGAGAGTTTGGTTTTCCTCGTTTAGGAGGAGTTGGAGCAGGTTATGCATCAGCTATTACCTATTGGTGTATTTTCGGAATCGCGGTCTGGATGGTTGCTAAACAGTCTCCATTCAAAGAATATCGAATTTTCGGTACGTTTTATCGTATTTCCATAGCGAAATGGAAAGAAATACTACTCATCGGAGTCCCCATAGGTTTTTCGATTTTCTTTGAAACAAGTATATTTTCTGCAGTTACTTTGTTGATGAGTGGATATGATACGATTACAATTGCTGCTCATCAGATTGCACTAAACTTCGCTTCATTTCTTTATATGATTCCGTTAAGTATTTCAATGGGATTAACGATCTGTGTTGGGTATGAGATTGGTGCCAAACGAACAATAGATGCAAAACAGTATAGTTATATGGGACTTGGTTTAGCATTAATTTTCGCGATCATAACAGGGATCATTTTAGTCCTCTTTAACGATGTAATTGCAACTATGTATAGTACTGACAAAGAAGTAATTATTTTAGCACAGCATTTCCTTATTTACGCGATCTTTTTTCAACTTTCAGATGCAATTGGCGCACCTATACAAGGAGCATTGCGAGGATATAAAGATGTTAATGTCACCTTGGTCCTTTCACTTGTTTCATTCTGGATCATTGGACTTCCTTTAGGTTATCTACTAGCAACATACACTGACTTTCAGGCCTTTGGTTACTGGATTGGACTAAGTTCCGGTTTAACAGCTGGAGCAATCTTATTGTTTGTAAGACTTACCTTTATCCAAAGAAGATATCGGACAAAATTTAGTAATGCTGTTAACTAAATTTAAACACGATGTAATAAGAGTTATTCCCACAAGGAAATAGCTCTTATTTTTCATTGTCTTGAAAAGCTCGAATTTCTTTTATTTCCTGGGCGTGGTCCTCTGTAGGTGTTTCTAGGATGAACGGTAATTCCTTAACCAGACCTTCTCTAGCAAAACTAGCCATAGTATTAGAACCAATTTTCCCTGTCAGAATTCCTGCATGACGATCCTTTCCTGAACTATGTTCGTACCGAGAATTATTGAAGTGAATCACTTTTAAATGATCAAAGTAACCAAGCTCTTGGGCATTCTCAAAAAACTCCTTATGTCGATCTTCTGTCCAAACTCCACTTGCAAACGCGTGGCAAGTATCAAAACAATAACCCAGTTTTTCTGGATATTCCGAAAGATTCCTTATTTGAACCTGCTCCTCTATTGAAGTTCCCATCGTACCTGGCTTCCCGGCAACATTTTCAAGTAATAGTAATGTCTTCCCATTCCAGTGAGCTAATACTTCATTCAACATACTAATCATTAATTCATATGCTCTTAATGGTTCACTTGCATCAATCTGTGATCCATAATGTACAACAACCCCAATTGACCCACAGGCTTCTGCTATTTCTAAATCATTAATAAGAGATTGAACCGTTAGCTTTCTTTTGTCCTCAGACGGGGTAAGGCTTGTTGGATATGGAGTATGAGCAACAGACTGAATCTTATACTCATCACAAAATTCTCTACATAAATGTGCATCCTGCTTATTGAAATTTTTTATCGTTAAGCTACGTGGATTTTTCGGAAAGTATTGAAACGCATTTCCACCTAATGCATAGGCAACTTTCGCTGCACCAAGATATCCCTCTCGAATACTTACATGACAGCCAGCAAACACATTATCCCCCCTATCTTAAATGTGTTTAGAATTTCCGAATTCCTTCTTTCTATTCGTCTGAAACATGGAAGTATTGAATTTTGTTGATTCTTAGATTATGTTTGTCCCATTGCGCTCCGAACACTTGCTTTCCCACCATTTCCCTTCCGTATTTTTAAAAAGCAAACTTTAAGAATCTGCTCAAACAAAAAAGGAACAGTTCAGCTACCGTTTGCTGTGTTCCTTTTGAGTGGGGCTTTTATTTTACTTCTGGATACATAACATGTGCTTTATTTACGATATACGAACTACCACCAACACACCCTAAAGCTAAGAATTCTTCCTGATGGTCAGAAACAAAACACGTTTGATCCATTTCTAGCTCTGTAGTCTCAACCGCTTGTGTTTGATTAAAAAGCTCAACCTTATAAACAGGTGTACCTACCTTGAGTATGATTGGTTGGGTAACCTGGTCCTGTTTTTCTAATGTGTAAAGTTGAGTATCAGTTTCCTTGATCCACCCCTTCATATTAATGGGCGTATCGAATACTGGAATGGTTACATATAACCAAAGCTCACCATTGACGTCAACATAGTCATGAACCTCAACCACAGTATTGGCATTAATTTCGTTCAGCGGTTGAGCTTCTGAATGAGGTTGGATAAGTAGAGGAACATTTTGATCTACGAATCGGTGTTTTTGTTGGTTTTCTATGTATGAAAGTGTAAGAGTTTCACCATCATGAGTGCCATTGTTGTTACTCTTACGCAACTGCTGAATCTCTTTTTCTAGGAGTGCAACTCTTTTCTCCAACTGATTACGTTCATCTCTTACTTGATCTAGTTCAGCAGATGAACATCCGGTTATAAACAGCAGCGTGAATATACACAAACAAATCCTAAAATTCACAAACCTCATTCAACTCCCTCTCCTTCTAAGCTGATGTGTTCTTAATAACTGATTGATATAATCTATTTAACTCAGCCGTAAACTCTTTAGATGAAAAGGTAATGGTTTGATTCGTAGTAGTCAATTGATGTGATAACATTTCAGTTTGAAGTTGAATCCACTGGTCTATCAAAGGATGTAATTGTTCAATATTATCCTGTCCGCTTCTTTTAATGGATAATAATTCTGAGATTGCATCCCTTATTTCTGTTGACATAGGCATATATAGCAGTTCCTCGAGCTTTAAGGGCGGGAATCGATCATTGTTCATCATCCAATTACAGACTAATAATGGGCGAATAATATTTAGGGATAACTTAAGATTAGTCTTTTGTTTGTTAAGCAATGATTGATTCGTTTTTGCCATATTTAAATAATGGTGAAGTAACGGCTTTTTATCATAAAAAGATTGGTGTAGAGATGTTAATTGTGCCTTCAGATTAAATCTATTTACGTATGTTATTGGACTATGAAGCCATTCTATAATCGATGGGTTTTGCTTTCTTAAGAGACGGAGCGCTTTTCCCAACTCCCACCCTGCACACTCTATATTAAACCCTTTTTTATCTTCAATTGAATCTTTTGGTGCATCTAGTTCAAGATACTTTTCTAAAGGATAAATGTAGATGAAACGAACATCATAATCACTATCATGATGATCAGTGCCCCAAATTCGACTTCCAGCCTCACAGGCAAAGATGACTGAAACACCATATTCATCCTCGATCGTTTTGAGCCGTGCTGAAATTTCCTTACTCATGTTTTCACCACTTCAACGTTTATGTCGTTATTTAGAAACTTCATTAATAAGAGAAATAATTGGATTAACTGAAAAATCTCCTTCATACTGTTCCATATTACGTAAATATATTTCTTTATTTTGAAGTACCTCTTCTAACTTGTTAACTAGCCCTTCTTTTGTAAGATTCCCCTCCTGCAATACCTCTGCATAGCCTTCCTTCTTGAAGGATTCTGCATTAATAATTTGGTCTCCTCGACTTTGTTCTTTTGTCAATGGAATTAAGATCATTGGCTTTTTAAGTGCAAGAAATTCAAATATTGAATTCGACCCTGCTCTTGAAATGACGATATCTGTCATAGCTAACACATCAGGTAGTTCATCTGTTAGATATTCCACTTGTTTATATCCAGGCTGATGAAGAGAATGTTTGATATTTCCTTTTCCACAAATATGAACGATTTGGAAAAACCCTAAAAGTTCCTGAAGACTCGCACGAACGATTTCATTTATTTTCTTGGAGCCGAGGCTTCCACCCATAATCAGTAACACGGGTTTCGTTTGCTGAAACTTGAAATCCTTCAGCCCTTTCTCCTTACTTCCTTTAAAGATTTCATCTCTTACAATTGCTCCTGTATGAACCACCTTGCTACTTTCTTTTATATGCTTTACTGTATCTTTAAAAGTTACACAAAGCTTTGTTGAAAACGGGATAGCCAGTTTATTAGCAAGACCAGGTGTGACATCAGATTCATGAATAATTGAAGGTACTTTGTTAAGCTTTCCGGCTAAAATAACTGGGACAGAGACAAAGCCCCCTTTTGAAAAGATAACAGACGGTTTTAGTTTTCTTAATAACCTATAAGCTTGATAGGTTCCCTTTAACACCTTGAATGGATCTTTCACATTTTTCCAATCAAAATACCTTCTCAGTTTACCAGTAGCAATTGGGTAGTAAGTAACCCCATCCACCTTAGATATTAAATCTCTTTCAATTCCATTTACTGACCCTATATAGCTGATTTCCCAGCCTTCTTTTCTGAAATGTGGAATTAACGCTAAATTTAAAATGACATGTCCGGCGGATCCTCCACCAGTAAACACGATTCTTTTTCTCATTATGTATGACCTCACTTGTATTCGCAAAATTTATCATATATTTCTGTAAACAGTTATTAAAGTGAACTATCTCCATTATATAGGGAAATTGGTTAGATTAGTTTGAAAAAATCATTTTTTACGGATTTAGTTCATTAGAACAGGCTTCTAAACTCTAAGAGAGTACTCAGGATATGAGTACTCTCACTTAAAAGTTCTTATCTTCCAATAAACAATTGTGTCCAATAATTCCCTTCTACATGACCAACACCTATATGCGTAAAGCTAGGATTTAATATATTTTTACGGTGTCCTTCACTGTTCATCCAAGCTCTTACAACTTCTTCTGCTGAACGTTGTCCCATCGCAATATTCTCTCCAGCAGTTCGATACTGTACACCAAACTGCTTCATCATATCAAATGGGGAACCATATGTTGGACTTGTATGCGAAAAATATCCATTTTGTTTCATATCTGATGATTTCAACCGAGCAACTTTACTAAGTTCAGAATCTATTGATAATGGTTTTAAACCATAGCTAGCTCGTTCATGATTTGTCAAAGATACGACCTGCTGTTCGAATTGACTAAGAGAAATTTTCTCTGTTGTGTTGCTTTCTTGCTGTGTAACGAATGGAGACTCCTGCTGTTCTGGTAATGCTACAATTGGTTGGTTGGTTTCTTCTGTAGTTTGGTTTTGATCAGGATTATTAACCTTAGGTTTTGGTTGTTGGACCACCTGTTGCTGCATTTTCTCCTTTCCAGATACGTTATAATTCTGTGAATAATATTGCTTCAGAATTTGTTGAACCATTTCATTCCATGCAGTAATCTTTACTGCATAGCTTGAATTTAAATTATAATCGTTGTTGATTTGGGCAGATCCAAGGGTAGGACCTCCCATTAAAATAACTCCTGCGACAATTAATGAAACTGCTGTCTTTTTCAATTGAATTACCTCCTCGTATTAGAAAAGCTTTACTACGGCAACATCATAGCACGAGGTTTTTGTAATATTTTTGGTTGAATCTTCCAATCTAGTAAAAACACAATTACTTCAACTGCCCTTTTTTAGGAAAAACTAGCATAATTATTAAACCCAATAATATTTTGATATTCGCTAAGTATGTTCCATATAAATCCACTTCTGGTTTAATTTACAGTGGAATAGCTATTGACAGTACAACAGAACAGATTGAAATATGACAATTATTAATAAAATATGACATCATTAGCATTTTCTTTACTTCAGGTCTTTGGAAAAGCCAAGTGGATTGATTTTTATAACAATGCTGTGTTAAAGGACAATGTTGTTTTTTGCACTGTTGATTGAAGTGGAAGGACGCGAGACTCCTGCGGGAGAGCGGGTCACGGGAGACCCCACAGGCGCGCTCTCCGCCGAGGAGGCTCACGGACTCGCCCGCGGAAAGCGAGTGTCCTGTAACGAAAATCAACAACAAGGTTTAACAGCTATAACAAAAAAACAAAAAAAAAACGCTACAAGAGCGTTTATATCTTAAACTGAAACTTCAAAATTCCTGCCTTTTTTAAAGTATCATAAATGATCACTACAACAGGACCGAGAATCAAACCAAGAAATCCCAACACCTGAAATCCTAGATACATACTGATTAAAGATGCTATTGGACTGATTCCCATATTTGTAGAGTATACTTTCGGCTCAATCACCCTTCTTACAACCGTGATTACTAAGAATAAAATAAGAAGACCGATCCCCGTATCCTGTTGATTTGTTATAAAGCAATATATTGCATAGGGTACTAAGACTGAACCAGTCCCTAACACTGGAAGAATATCAACGAAAACAATCACAATGGATAGGAGAACAGCATATTCCACGTCTAATAATAACAAGCCGGAATACGCCAAGATAAAGGTTAAAACACTGAACAATAATTGTGCCTTTAAAAAGCCTATACCCGCTCGATTTAGTTGGTGATACATCAGTAAAAACTTATCACGCGTCTCATCAGAGAAAAAGGATAAAACTTGTATTTTCAGCTTTCTTAAATCCAAACTGAATAGAAAGAACGCGATCAAATAGACCAAAATTTCTATTAAAAGTTGTGGAATTGTTGTAATAAACACAAGAATGGATTGAGTAAGATTAGACGTTGCATTTAAAATTGAATCTTCTAAAGAATGAAAGCTACCTTCAATAGACTCAATAACATCTCTTGGAACGGTGGCAGAAAAAACCTCCCACTGATTCATATATATGGTGAATAGCACATTTAGCTTAGCAAGTAAGAATGGTAGATTAGATGAGAAATATAAAAACTGCTCTATGAGCCTTGCAAGAACTAGATAACCTAGAAATCCAGTCACTGAAAGAAATAAAATGAAAACGATGATGACCGAAAGCAGTCTTTTTAACTTCCAACGATTTTGTAAATGGAGAATTAACGGCTCAAAAATGATCGCAGTTAACAGTCCGAGTATGATGGGGATACTTTTTGGAAGTAAGTATATAGCTATAAAAAGAACTAAAAGTATGACCAGATATTTTTTCATGATTGCTCCTGCGCTTTCCCGTTTTTCTATATATTAAAGGTAACCTTTCCTAGTAGCGTTTTTCAAGCTAAATTATAATAATCTTGTATCTTTTTTGTGTCCTCGCTTAAACAATGAATCATTAGAAAAAATTCTAGCAACAAAAGCGTAGTAACCACGTGAAGCCCCGACAAAAGCTTAACCAATGTGACGATTAGACAAGTAACAGTTATTGTCTGAGGTACACTTTCAGTCTGAGATAGAAATTAACCTTTTATACGCTAAAAAAACCCGCTTCAACGCGGATTTTCATAGCTTTTCCATTTCCTCTATATATAACTCTATGATTTGAGTTTGGTCCTCTTCAGACAAATTGGATTGTGTGATACGTTTCACTGCCTGATAAAATTTCTTATGTGGGGTTGACCTGATTCTCGGGTGGGCAAGCTCATCCAATAGATCTGTCAAAATGATCCTTTTCATGAGTGAAAGAGAGTCTTGAAATTCATCAAATCTTCTGTTAGTCCATAGGGTCTTAAAGGACTCTAGTAGCTCATCATACGATTTACTCATGAAAATGATAAGTCCAGAAAACTTCTCTTGATAGCCAACGCTTTAAATCTTGATCTCCTGCCTCTAATTTCTCTTCCAACCCGTTCATCATCTGCGTGGTTTGACTTTTATGTGCTGCTAAAGCAGCAATTTTATTCTTTGTTACATCCTCTATATTAATAGAGATATCAGGTTCACCTAATTCTTCACGACAGTTTTTCGAAAAAGCCATAGCATACACAAGTGGTCTTTGTTCCTTTGGTAATCTAGAAACAGCTAAGATGGTTGCGGCGCCGCAAGCATCATGATCTGGATGAACAGCATAACCTGGGTAATGTGTAATGACAAGAGATGGACGAAGCTCTTGAAGTAATTCATAAACCGTGTCTGCTACATCTTCTGTTTTTTCAAACTCTAAGGTTTTATCTCGATAACCTAATAGTCTCAGGTCTTGGATTCCCATTGCAACACATGCTTCTTCAAGCTCTTGTTTTCGAATGCTTGGAAGAGTTTCACGGTTTGCAAAAGGAGGAACTCCCATATTTCTTCCCATTTCCCCTAAAGTGGCACAAGCATAGGTTACGGGAATTCCCTTTTTCGTATTAAGGGAAATGGTTCCGGCAGCCCCGAAGGCTTCATCATCTGGATGAGGTAATACCACTAAAATATGCTCTGTCATTATTTCCACTCCTTATTCGAATGATGTTAAACTTAATTGAAACGCTACTGCAAGCTTTCCATCTGCATCGTGACCAGCTACGAGTAACCTACCAAGATCATCTATTTCCCAGTCTGTTAGACCCTCTGCGTAAACCCAGCCTAACTCCATCTTTAACCCAATTCTATACGGTCCTTCACCAGTTATCTTTCCATGCTCAAATTCAATTTTCCCATTCCGAATATAGGCACCAACAACCATTTTTTCATGAAGATGACTTGCATATGCACCATTGGTAGTTTCTAAATGAAGAAAAACAGGTTGCATTTTAAATCGATCAATTGCTTCTTGAACTTGTTCTTTATTAATAGGTCCCATCACTTAGCCTCCATATTTTATGTATGTAATTTCTCATTCAAGGAAACGATATTAGTAAATCTTAACAAAGGGTGAGAATATTGGAATTACAGGAAAATATGATTTTCTCTATTACAGAAAAGTTTATCCCTAATTTTAGTAAAGCACAAACTTTACGCATTATCCAACTTAATGAAAAGACAGTAAAAATTGAAATGGACGAAGCTAAATCAAGAGGTGCTTTTCCGATTGAGCAATTTAAGGGTTTAGTCAGAGATGGATCATTAATTTTATCAGAAAGTAATTCTTTGTTGAGTGAAGTAGCCGTTGTTGCTTCTGAAGGAACAGCTTCTTAATTTATCCAGTAGTATATCTGTACATATCAGATTGCAAAAAAGGATACTACTCAGTATCCTTTTTTATTTAGGTGTAGATTTATAAAAAATTCGGGAGCCTGCTACTCCAATTAAGCCAATTCCAATAAATAAGATGGCTCGAATAACGATAGAGATATATGCCAAATCGATTAGTATAAGTTTCGCAAGTGTTACGAATAAAAGCACAAGCCCAAAAATCCTAAAAACTTTATCTCCTTTGGTTGCCCCAAACATAATCAACATTAATGCGTAAATGGCCCACGCAAAAGATACAGCCATGTATTGTAGATTCATGGACATGTCTGCGGTCAATGCCTGCATAGTAAACGTAATAAATAATAAAGTGAGAATCAATGTAGTGATTTTCGTCATCATAATAAACTTGATCCTATCTTTAATAATTTCATGATTACGTAATAGTTTACTTATCAATATTACCGATCCAAGCAAAATCAGCCAGTTAATAAATTGTATGGATGTGACATCCTCAAAAGGTGTTGAAAGGACCATGAAAAAGTTACATATATAGAGAACCATACCAATTGCCTGAGAAAGCTTGGACGAGGTGATGATTCCTAGATATAACGTGAACAACCCTTGTAATAGTAGTAAACCTGTAATATGATTCGCATCAAATCTAGTTAGAAACCATACAAATAGTGATATAGTTGATATCGCTAGTGTAGCTGACACTCGAATTTTGTCTCTAGACCAAAAATAGACAGATAATATTGCATAGATAATAAATATGGTTAGGATTATAAGCTCGAACTGACTGTTTGTGAAAGCCACTTTTAGCCACGAGATGGTTAAAATTGAACTTGTAAACAAGATCGCAATTTGACGATCTATAAACCAACTCTTCATAAAGAAGCCTATGAACAAAACTAGGTGTTGGATCAGAACAGCTAATCCAAATATCTTTAAATCATCCGGTCGAATCAGGAGACTTCCCGCCAAAAGTGTTACATGCAGTAACCCAAATGCTACAAGATACAGAATAGTGAACTTCTTTTTCAAAGCAAATAATAATAAAACAATATAGAATATGGTTTCAAACAAAACAAAATTGGCTACATTCTGGTCTTGATTCTCTAAAAGAAACGGGATCAAATACCCACCAATTCCAGTAAGGATAGCTAGAGGCTCTGACTCGTAATAGTGTGCTACAGATATACCTATTGAAACCCAAATAATATTAAGCATTAGGGCCGGAATCGATGGAATCAATCCATAAAGCACATGAGCTGCAAAGGTAACAATTAAAAGTAGTACAATACTACCCCCTAGTAAGACCTGTCCTAACCCCTCTCGTTTCTTCTTAATCTGTTGTCTTCCTAAAACGAATAATAAGATAGCTGACAAGAATCCAATAGCAACTTTAACAAGATCATTCAATAAGCCGTAATCAGAAGCTGCCTTAAATCCCCAAACGATACCCAATAATAAAACAAAGATAAATATTCTCGGAAGCCAAATCTGACCAATTTGTTTTTCCCAATCAACCTGTTCCTTCTTAGCATCTTTTCCTCTCGGCAGAGTGGGCCTTATTAGCTCTTGCTCCACTTTTTTGTTAGCTTGATCTAAATCAGCCTCTTCTAAGATGGTGTTATTTTTCAATTTGAGAATTTCCACTTTCAAGTCAGTTGCTTCTTTTTCTAATGCAACTAATCTTCTTTCAAGACTGGTGATTTGTTCTTTATTCATGTCACTACCTCACTTCTATTCAAGCACGTAAATCGTTGCTTATAGATAATAGGTATTAACTTCTCTACTCACATAAAGTTTTCCTTTTTTATCGCTGACAACCTAGACAATAAAAACATTTTCTTGATGATAGTTCAATCTTAACTATAGATTGACCACATCGATTACAAACTTCACCTTCGCGATCATAAACAAAACAATGGTCGTTATACCCACCAGTTAGCTGATCAAGCTTATACAGAGGCATCTCCATATACCCACCTAGTTCTAAAGCTCTGTTTAGTACAAATTTAATACTAGTAAAAAGTGCTTCTAACTCTTCCTCACTTAACTCATTCCATTTTCTCGTTGGAAGTACTTGAGCATGATAACAAATTTCATCTGAATAACAATTACCAATCCCAGCAATAAATTTTTGATCAACTAGGGCTAACTTCAATTTCCCTTTCTTCTTTCCGATAATTTCTTTAAAAGTTTCTAAAGTGAAAGAGGGATCTAGAGGTTCTGGACCTAATTCCTTAAAATCCTCTTCTACTTGTTCTTTTGTTAGCAAATGCAAGTAGCCCAGTCTAAGTCCAATAAAAAACAACTCACTGTTATGAAAGTCAAATATAACCTGTTTCGTACGCCTTGGTTGGTCCTGTTGGGATCCGAGATACATCGTTCCACCAAGCATCAGGTGTAGAAGTAAATAAAATCCATTTTGCAGATGAAATAATAAGTGCTTCCCTCTTCTGTCAATGCTTACGATTGTTTGTCCGGTTACCTTTTCGTGAAACTCACTGATTGGAACGTTAATTGATTTATCTCGGTTAATTTTTATGTCTGTTATTGTTTTATCTTTAATTTGTTTACATAGTAATCTACGGTAATTTTCCATTTCTGGTAGTTCTGGCATCTTCATCACCCTTTTTACTAGTAGCTTTTGTAACAAAACTAAATTCAAACCAAATAAAATCTAATTCAAGAACATAGCAAAAGGGTACAGTAATTTTTACCACCTATTTTATCTATAAAAATACAGAAAATATCATAGACAAAGGGGGGATTTAAGATGGGAAAGAAGCATCGTAATCGCGTTAATCAGCCAAAGAAAAATAATCATATACCACCAGAAGCAATCATTGCAGAGGAAAACGCTCACGGTAAGGAAAACTCTGCAAAAGAAAGAAAAAACACGTAAAAAAATAAAACAAGAAAAAAGGATCCCTTTTTTCTTGTTTTATATATGTATTCCATTCCATTTCCTTTCAACCTACCTAACGTGAACCCTCCCGATTTTCTTCCATCCTTCAGGTTGAAGCCTATAGTAGGTCATCCCTTCTAGTCCTTCATCAAAGTACAAAATATCGCCTGTTCTGATATAACGTGCTTCTGTATCCTTTGGCATCAATTCTTTTACATTAAATCTTCTAAACACCTCATACATTGCTTCATCATGACAAGCAGCATCGACATTTAATCGATATACAGAACGATATCCTTTCTTTTGCCCAATTCGTGGCGTTTGCAATAAGGTTATATCATAGCCTTGTGTTTCTATGGTTCTTCTTTTCGATGTAATTGTCAGTGGATGGCTCATTTCTTCACCCCGAGACATGCTTTTTTACTATCATATAAAAAAAGAACAGAAAATTTTGTCAAAATACGTCTCAAATAAACAAAAGTTTTGTCAAAAAGTAAAAAAGTGTTATAAATGTAAAAACACGTGCATAAAATATAATTTTTAAAAAACGAAAAGCGTGGATTCAGTATCCAGCTTTTCGTTTTTATTTTCTTATTTTATACATGTACTTGAAATCGTTTTGAAGCATTAGACCAATAAATATAGCTTGAACAACACTCCCCAAATTTACTAAACTTCGAACGTTCCCTTTACAATGGCTTGCCCAGCCTTTACCATCGTCTTTCCCCTTGATAACACAGTATCAATTTCAAACGTTTCTTTATTTAGCAGAACAAGATCTGCATCTCTACCTTCTTCAATTCGGCCTTTTTGCTTTAGCTTTAAAATCTTAGCTGGATTTTCAGTAACCACTCGTAATGCATCTTCGATATTTACATTTTCCTCTAAAATCGCATCACGGACTTCTTTGTATAAAGTGTTCACTTTTCCTATTTTCAGTCCTACAAGTTCACCTTTGTCATCAAAGTCAGGAAGGCTTGCCTGTCCATCAGAAGTGAAGGTGATTTGATCAATCGGCACATTTTGTTCAAGCATCATTCGTAACCCTTTACTGCATTTCACTTCGCCCTCTTTGAGAAACTTCGGTATCGAGCTTGTTGTAAAGTCTACATAGCCACCCTTTTTGGCAAATGCAATACCTGCTTCGAAAAGATACGGATTTCGATTAATATGTGTTGGATGGAATACAGTAATTGGAAGTTCCGTTTTTTCTACAACCTCTTCGAGTAGAGTTAAAGTTTGTTTACCATCACCCAGATGTACATTCACAATTCCCGCTTTTCCAGATAACATTCCTCCTACTCTAGCAGCTGAAGCAATTTTTGCTATTTCGTCTACTGTCGGCTGCGAAGATCGATGATCAGAGATGGCCACTTCACCCACGCCAATAATCTTATCAATTAGGATAAGGTCATCCTCAATTTGGCCCGTTAATGTTCGGATTGGCACTTGATACGACCCGGTATGAACAAAACATGTAATCCCTTCTTCATCAAGTGCTCTTGCTTTCGCAATTATGTCTGGCATCGTCCTTGTCGTACCATCTGTACCAATAACACCAACTAGTGTCGTGACACCTGCTAATGTTGCATCTGTTAATTGAAGCTCTGGCGTTCTCGTTTTATAACTACCTTCCCCACCACCGCCTATAATATGAACGTGGGAATCGATAAAACCAGGAACAACAAGCTTACCTGTTGCATCAATTACCTCTATATCGACAAAACTGTTAGATATATCAATAGAATCTTGAATAAATCCAATCTTTTCATCTACAATTAAGAGATCTTTTTTTCCAAGGCTATTCGGACTATATATTTCACCATTTTTAATGAGTTTTAACATTTTATGCACTTCCCATCCATATTGAATTTTTTCTATAGTTTAAAAGGTAGGAAAAAAATTCCTACCTTCTCTCAATATCATTAGTACTTTAACTATAGCCAATAAAACTTGCAACTATCACAAAAACCGAAGCAACAATAAACAATAGAATTTGGAATTTAATCATAAATCTAAACCAGGTTCCCCAATCAATACGAGCAACCCCTAATGTTCCCATAAGAGCAGCTGATGTTGGTACGATTAAGTTTGTTAAACCATCTCCTAGTTGGAATGCAAGAACCGCTACCTGCCTTGTAACACCAGCAATGTCTGCGAGTGGCGCCATAAGTGGCATGGTTAATGCTGCCTGTCCGGAACCTGATACAACAAAGAAGTTAAAAACAGATTGAAATACTAGCATGAACCAAGCTGACAATTCAGCTGGAAAGTTCCCAATTAACTGTCCAGCTCCATACAATACTGTATTCAAGACAGATGGCATATCTGGACTATCACCACCAAGGATTAATACAATCCCCTTTGCCATACCTACAACTAATGCTGCAGGCAGTAAGTCTTTTGCTCCTTGTATAAATCCTTCAGCAATATCATCTAGCTTCATATCATTGAGTTTAAATAGGACACCAATAATTCCGGCAACAAGTCCGATCGTAAAGAACTGACTAGCAATCTCTGGGATATAATAGGCATGCTCAACAACGCCCCAAATAATCCAAGCTACACCTAACAATACTGTTGCTAATACAAGTCCATGCCCAAGTTTGAAGTTCACTTTAATATCGGTTAATTTAAAATCATCTCTGAAATGATGATCTGTTTCATATGATAGAGATTTTGTTGGATCTTTTCGTATAGAGCTAGCATATTTCCATGTATAAATAAGTCCAATCAGTGTAAATATAGCCCACATTGTCATTCTAAAAGGTGCTCCAGATAAAACAGGTATATCAGATACACCTTGTGCGATTGCGACACCAAAAGGATTCATCCAAGATGTTGCAAATCCTATTTGTGTAGCAACATATGTAATCATGACTCCAGTTATCGCATCGTACCCAAGTGCAACAACTAAAGGGACTAGAATCATTGCAAAAGCAATTGCTTCTTCCCCCATTCCGAAAACAGCTCCTCCTAATGAGAAGAGAATAAACATAATCGGAATAATTAGGACTTCTTTTCCTTTAGTTTTATCAATTACGGATAGAATTCCTTCCTCAATCGCTCTCGTACGCATGATGATTCCAAAGGCTCCACCAATTATTAGAATAAATGCAACTACTCCTACTGCAGATCCCCACTTACTTCCAGACACTAAACCTTCAAACACATAATTTAAAAATCCAACTCCCCCACCAGCTTCAAATAAGCTTGTACCTTCTTTAACCGGATTTCCATCTTCATCTGTTACTAGTTGAAAGCTTTCCGGAATGAGCACCGTTTTCGTTTGCTCTTCTCCCTGATGAATGTAAGTAACATCCTTTGTTTCAAAGTATCCTACCGGGACTAGAAATGTCAAAATCGCTGCAAGTAAAACAACAAAAAAGACAATAACGTAAGTATGCGGTACTTTTACTGTTTTCTGTTTTTGATTCCCCATGATTTTCCCTCCAATTTTTTCGACTCTAAGTCGTTTTCCTCAAGACTGGCAAATGTTTTAGAAAAAGCCCAATACAATTTAGAAAAACTAGCTTACTTCGTTTTTTGCAGATTAGCTTAAGCCTCTCTTCGTTATAATTTATTAGGAACATATCGCAAAATCCAATGCAAATCGCAAGACACCCAAACGAAGAGAACGTTTACAAAATATTGGAAGTCTATGTGATACTCCCTTATAAAGTACTAAAACTCCATTCGACTTTTTCCTAATAAACTACAATGCAAATACTGTGCCAAAATAAAAAACCTTCAAAAGAAAGGATTTCCTGCCTTAAATGATTTATTCGGGGTGTTTTAGGGTGTTATAATTAAATCCAATAGACCCGAATAATAACAATAGGAGAGCATGATGAGAAAAAAGAAACTCGTTTTACTAGCAGGCTCGAAAGAAACACGAAGAGCACTTACTGAACAATTAAATGATATTCTTGGTGACTTTATAGAGATTGAGAGTTTTTCTTCCGAAGAAGGATTACCTTCCCTCCTTGAAAACGAACTTGTTATCTATTCCTCGTATCTAATAGAAAACGAGGTTCAACATATCATTGGTGATGGCTGTGAAATTATTATTTCTAGAAGAACGATCAATTATCGATACATCGATCAACTACTAGCATTACCTTATGGAACACACGTCCTGTATGTGAATGACGTACCAGAAACAGTCTCCGAGTCCATTACAACTCTAATGAACCTAGGAATTGACCACATCGTATATCATCCCTATTACATAGGTAAAAAGGATGCCCCACCTCTTGAAATTGCCGTTTCACCCGGAGAGATGGAATTGGTCCCTAGGAGTATTTCTAAAGTGATTAATATCGGGGTACGTTTAATCGATATTACAACCATTATGACTGTCTTAGGAAAACTTCAACTCCCAACAGAGCTAGGTTGGGCAGTTTCTGATAAATATACAAAAAGAATCATAGATTTAAGTAGAAAGCTAACTAAAGTCAATCTTGAAGCAAATGTCCTAAATAGACATTTAAAGAAAGTCGTTGATGGAGTAAATGACGGTATTCTCGCAGTTGATCTGAAAGGAAAAATTACTGTGTTTAACGAAGTGGTTGGACAAATGATTGGTGTTTCTCCGGATTTCGCAATAGGAAAACATATTAATACCGTCGTGAAAAATCAGGAATTACTCCATTTTATCTTTAATCACAAGGATGACGAAGACTACCTTTATTTCACACTAAACCAATTCAATGTAATGGTGTATCGATTTTATATGAAATTTGAACACTCTATTGTGGCTACCTTCAAGAATGTAGACGAGACGATCAAAATGGAGAAAGTAACTCGAAGGGAACTGGTTACCAAAGGATATGTTGCCAAATACAATTTCGATAGTATTATAGGCCATAGTGCCGCACTTATTGGGACGAAAAAGGTGGCAAAAAAACTGGCTAAAACGGAACTCCCCTTGTTAATACAGGGAGAAAACGGGACAGGGAAAGAGCTTTTCGCTAGCGCCATTCATAACCATTCCTCTCGTCAGAACGGCCCCTATCTAGCCGTTAACTGCAGCGCGTTGCCAGAGGATCTCCTTGAAAGTGAGCTGTTTGGATATGAAGAAGGAGCCTTTACAGGTGCTAAGAAAGGTGGAAAGAAAGGACTATTTGAGCAAGCTGATGGTGGAACAATTCTTCTTGATGAAATCGGTGACATTAGTATTAAGCTTCAAGCAAGGCTTCTAAGAGTACTGCAGGAAATGGAAATACGCCGTGTCGGAGGAAATAAAAATATCCCCATCGATGTTCGGGTAATATCTGCCACAAATAAGAATTTATCGAGAATGATTGATGATGGTACGTTTCGTGAGGACTTATATCATCGTCTAAAAGTTTTATCGCTTCAAATACCACCCTTAAGAGAGCGTTCAACAGATATACCTTTACTTGCAGAAATGTTTATATTGCAAAACGGTCACACTGACATCGATGTTGAGCCAGCAGTGGTCAAAATGCTTATTCAGTATAAGTGGAATGGAAATATTAGAGAACTAAAGAATACAATCCTGTATATGCTAGCCGTATGCGATGGAAAAACAATCACGGTAGATGATCTTCCAAATGAAGTGTCTAGCAAAAGAGAGAAAGCTACAAACCCATTTACACAAGGAAAAGACAACATCTTAGACAAGAAAGACTACTACACGATCTTGGATTGTATTTATACAATCAATAATAAGGGTGTTCCAGCGAGTAGAGTAAAGATTACAGAAGAGGCAGAGAAAACAGAGAACCCTTTGACAGAGCAACAAATCAGGCTTCGTCTAAAAGAGCTAGCAGAGATGGGATATGTGAGTATCGGCAGAGGAAGATCGGGAACTAAAATAACCGAAGAAGGCATTTCTTACCTTTCCGTTAATTTACTTTAGCTTATTTCATAAGATGTTATGATTGGAGCAGTACTAATAACCAATAAAACCAATATAACAAAAGAATAAAAATGCCTATTCCTGTTAGATCAACACCAAGACATTCTTCCTCTCATAGTTTATCTAGAGAGGGGGAATTGAATTGCAGGTATTGAAAAAGGTCGTACGTTCGCTATGCAAAAAGCAGCATTTAAAAACGAAGGCAACCATTAGTAAAAAAGAGCTCCAATCTATTGAAGCAAAGCTATCAACATCGACTGACTCCCCTCCAAATTCGGGAGTTCCAGAGAGCGAATTAATAAAGGTAATTAAGGAAGAAACTAAGAAGTACAATCTAAATAATATAATTAGAACGAAAGCTTATCTAGATTATTTCCTAGAGCATCCAGAAATACATTGGTCATTCCTTGCCCATATGGTTTCTCGAAACGGCGGCTGGAATATGACAGATTTAAAAGGTTCTTTAATAAGTCCACTTATTTCTAGTGAAAAAGCCGTCATTTTTTTTGAGTTTCTGGAAAAAGCGAATGCCCTAATATTTCATGACGCATATCCTCAGTTACTTCTCTATCATCACAGTAAAAAAAGGAAGAAAAACCTTTTTCATCTACTTCCTTATTTTTCTGTCTCTTCATTCATGAAGCCAATTTGGGACTATTTTTGGGAAACTCAAAATTCCTCTCTACTAACCGTCGGACTCATTATTAATGAGCAAAATTATATACAACAAAGGTTAATAGAGAGCGAACTATATCAAGCAGAAGTTCTAAATACTGCACTATTTAATGCTCAAGAAAAACTAGGATTTACGGATGTATTTTTTCCTTATCGATTGAAGAAACTGGAGTTGGCCGGAGTAACGGTTCAAGATTTTAATGATGTCTTTGTTAGAATCGAGACAGGAAAGAAGCTATATGGCATTCTGTTTTTCAAAATCTTTGAACACGCTTATAAATTCGCAACATCAACTCCTCACACAGGATCTAGAGCTGATTTTTGGCCGAATGTATTTACAGTTAAACCAAACGAAAAGGAATTATTTTATAGCCCAACATTGGAAGAAGCTTGGTCGAATTATGATCATAGCTTTAAGTTGGAACCAGATTGGTTTACTTCTAGCGACATGATTAAACAGCTGAAAGAGTTTTATATCCCTAAAAATTATAAGTTAACAAAAAATTATAAGAGTGATTTAGAACGTTTAGATTTGTTGTCAGATATTAAAAAGGTTATCACTTAAGAAAAAAGACTACCAAAAAAATGGTAGTCTTTACCTTAATGTGTAATAAATATTTCCTTTACTTTTGGTACTACGTATTTACTACCTCCATGAACCTTCACATTTTCAATCATCATGGCAATCAGTAAATTAGGTTGATCTGTATTGAAGGCAACAAACCAGCCATTCTCTTCCGCGACTGTATCTTTTGATGCCTTCAACTCAGCTGTTCCTGTTTTACCCGCAATACTAATTCCTTCAACAATTGGATTATGTGCTGAGCCTGCCGGATTCTCTACAACCTGCACTAAGCTAGAAAGAATGGTATTCGCATGTTCCGGACTCATGACTTGTTCTTTCCAATACTCAGTCTTAAGGTCATTTTCCTTCTTTTCTAAGAATGGTTTAATCATATTTCCTTCATTTACAAAAGCAGAATAAGTACTAGATAAATGGATCGGACTCATTTGTATTTCCCCTTGGCCATACCCTGAATCAGCAAGGAGCCCCTCAGATGTGAAGCCATTATTTGTGATTGTAGACATCCTTGTTGGAAACTCATACCCTAATTCTTCGTCAAACCCATATGCTTGTAATCCCTTTAAAAAGCTTTCCTGTCCAATATCTAACACAGCCCTTGCAAAATAAATATTATCTGAGGTGACTAAAGCATCGTTTAAATTTACATCTGTTAGCCCTTCAGAAACACGTGTTATTTTTTTACCGTCTGTCCAAGTGTCCTTATGCCAAGTCTTTCCTACTATTTTCATTTTTTCATCTGGATTAATAGTCCCAGCCTGTAAACCAATTGCTGCTGTAATAGGCTTTAGTGTGGATCCTGGTGAAAAAGTTTTGTTAAACCTTGCTAATAAAGGTTTTAACGGATTATCATTTAGCTCAGTCCAACGAGTACCTGACATTCCAAATATGAAATCATTTGGATCGTAGGAAGGTGAACTTACTAACGCCAATGTCTCACCTGTCTTCGGGTTGATTGCAACAGCAGTTCCAGCATCAGCTTTTATCTGTTCATACGCTTTCCGCTGTAATCCAACATCAATAGTTAGAAAGATATCTTCTCCATTGATTGGAGCCTTTTCAGCAATCACTTCTCCTTCAGGTATGTAAATTTTTGAACCCACTTCGCCTCTTAACCGCTTTTCAAATACCTGCTCAAGCCCTACCCGACCTATTACTGAATGTTGGGTATATCCCTCTCCCGCCAATTCTTTAAGCTGTTCCGCATTTATATTTTGTACATACCCGATTAAATGAGCAGCTGCCTCACCTAATGGATAGTATCTTGATTCAATTCCAGTATTGATCATAATTCCATCAAGGGTTAACAACTTTTCCTTCAATGCTACATTTTGCGGGTTAATCTTTTTTATTGGAACATACGTTTCTGGCCCTACCCATTTTTGACTAAGTGCCTTATTGATTTCTTCAACAGATGCTTCTAGTATTGTAGCTAATTCTTGAATCGTCTGATCTCGGCTTTCCCCTAGTTTACCAGGAACAATTCCTACTTCATTCACAAACCCATTTTGAGCGAGAGGTTCACCATTAACATCGAAAATCTGCCCCCGAACTGGTTCACTAGACGATACTTTTAATTCCTGGTCAGCCTTTAATTGCGGAAAGATATGAGTGGTGTCCCATTGAACAAACCAATCTTCACTCTCTTCTGTTTCTTCTCTAACTAAAGTTGCTTCATGTTCAAACTCAACTGGACCAGCAATTGTATCCATTGAGACAACATAAGGAAAGCTTATTTCCTCTTTATCTTTTACATCAACTTCCTCTTCAGGCTTAACAAATTGTATCTTCAAGTTGGATACCCCAATTGATTCATAGATCAGCTGGTATCTCCCACTGAACGCAGTTTCGTCATATGTAGTTTTTGTTTCGGTTGCAAGTTTATCATACATTTCACTAAATTTTTGTTGGTTCCAAAGCTCCACATAATCAGCAAATCGATCCTCTGGTTTAGGTTTCTCCGAGCAGCCTACTAGTAAAAACATCAAAATGCCAAAATAAATAAATTTCTTCAACTTAATACCCACCTTTACCTATAGGTATAACTCATTAACTAGCTTTAGAAACATGAGGTTTTACCTTGTTTTTCAAAATTATCCCAGTTTAATTGTACCATTCATTACTATAGATTCCTATTTTTCTTGATTCGTAGGTTTAGGGGTTTTCTACAAAGAACAAAAGGCGCAAGTGCCCTGGTTAGCCTCGGGCATAGCAAATGTTCCTTGAAGAGAAAAAGGGGTGATCTTTCCCTTTTACTCTTCAAGGGTTATTTGACCTAGGAAAAAGTGTACTTCCTTTTTCCCTCGAGGTAGGATGAAATTGCAAAGATCATCGCAATTTCATCTTGGCTGGGCGCTGGAGCCAGATTACTATGCACTTGGCTAAGTTATCCACAAATGAAAAATTTTATAATTTCCTAACAAATAAAAAAACGACGAACTAGTCGTCGTTTATGAATCATTATCCTCTTCCCAAATTTCCTCTACAACCTGTTTTGTTAATAAGTAATCAAACACCACGTCCGCTACTTCCTCTACTTCTTCATCACTAGGGACGTAACCTCTAAGAAGAAGTTGTTCATAAATAAACTCAGCAAGCTCTTCTGTATCTATCACCACTTCAATCTCTTTCATGTTATCACCCCTTATTTCGATTTATGTTGTCCACCGAGTTTTTATGATAAAAAGTTTTATGTTTTGTAGAATAAATAGGTTCTATTTTCAAACTGTATTCATAAGATGGTAGTAAGAATGGACAAGCAATTAGGAGGTTATATCATGGAAAAATCTATTAACTTATCAGTCAATCAACTTGAACGAACGACTAGCAATGTGACTCGAGTAGAGCAGCATTCTTCTTTTGATGAAATAATGGAGAAAATAACAAATGGAATGTTTAACGTCATTTTATTTGGCGGGATTCCCTATTTCCTATGGATCTTTATTCAATTTATGATGAAAGGATAATCTATTCGTCTGCTTTTCCAGTGGTGAACTTTATTAAATTATCCATCACTAGATCCATCACATTTTTATATTCTTCCTCTTCAAATAGCTCATAAAGAGTTTTATAGTCATTGTACACATCAAGTAAACCATCAATAATAGCTTTACGCTCTCGTTTTAATCGAAGGAGTTCTTTCTCTGTCTTTCGTTGCAGATTCATAGCCTGTAACAACTCCATCACCTTAGTTTCTTTTGATTTTGAATACAACACCTCAAGTTTTTGTAAAAAAACAGGAGCCTCTACATGGTCAGCGATTAAGATAATTTCTTCTTCACTCGCTTCTAACCATTCACCGTCAGATAACCTAGATAATTCATACGTAATATCTTCCCATGCATCTTTTTTATATCTCCAAATTTCAGTTCGAAGTCCGACAATTTTAAAAATCTCTTGTTCATATCCGATGACCTGTACAAGGTCTCCAAAGAAATATTTAAACTCAATCTGAAGTGTCTCATTTTTCGGGACTGATTCATCATATTCTCTAATACTTGTAAGTGTGTCCTCTAAGTAAATACCTTCTTTGTTACTTAATTCATATACATACATGCCATCAAGTGTTCTTACCTTTGAAACCTTACACACTGTACCAAATAAAGAAATTACAACGATGTCTCCAACCTTAAATTTTGGTTTTTTATTCTTCAAGGCGATCACTCCTTAGACATCGAAATAATTGATAGTGTATTATATGCAAATTTCTAAAAATCGCTAATAAGAAATACAGGGAAATTGAGTTCAGAAAAATTCACACAAAAAAAAGCGCTCTTATTTGAGCACTATCCTTCTTGTTTATATAAATCCCATACATGGTCAAATGTTGACATACTCTTTAAGTAAAAACCGTTTAACTCTAAATAATTGGTTAATTCATAATAATCCTTTGACTGCTTTGGAAAACCATGATCCTCGTAGGCAGCATTTGCAAATTCTGAAATTTCATCTCTTGGTTTTAACGCTCTATATTTTAATAAAAAGTGGTAAAAAGATTTAGTCAAGGGTTGTCCCTCCTTACCTTGGTTCGCTAATGTTTCATCTGTAGTTAACTATTATAGCAGAGACTTATTTTTTGTCCAATCCACATTTATTACTTCTAATAATGACGATACCACTGAGGGTCCCTACATCCTTCACTCCCCCATGAACACCGGAGCTCTACAAAACTGATAAAATATCAATTTTACGAAAAAACGTTAAATGAAATAGGAGAGGCTATCTAGCCCCTCCAAAACAATTCGTCTACTTTTACTCTGGCCACATATCAAGATGATAGGCCATTTCCCAAAACATATATTCAAATCGAGTAGTGTTCGTAAAGATTTTTTCTAATTCTACAAGTTCTTTTTCAGGCTTTCCTTCCACTAAATCATCAAGTAAGTCGATACACCAAGTTGCCAGCGTACCGAACTCTGAAGAGCTGTACATACTAATCCACTCACCATAAAATTCATGGGTAGCTGCTCCTGGAATTTTACTTAACTCTTTACCAATGTCCCAATAACTCCACATACACGGTAATAGTGCCGCTACAAGATGAGCTAAAGTGCCATTCTGTGCTTGATGCAGCATATAATGTGTATAAGCTAATGTGATGGGTGATGGCTCAGCGTTTTCTAATTCTTCAATAGATATACCAACTTTAGCAGCATAACTTCGGTGTAGTGACATCTCTTCATTTAATGTGGAGTGTAATAACGCTGCAAACTTCCCCATTGTTTCAACTTCATTAGATTTCATTGCCCCTAATGCAAAAAGCTTGGCATATTCCATTAAATAAAGATAATCTTGAATCATATAAAAGCGGAATTTCTCTTGATTTAGCGTGCCATCCCCCATTCCTGTTACAAATGGATGGGTATGATTTTTATTCCATTCAGGTTGAATATTTGTATAAAGACGTTGTGTAAACTTCATTATATTCACTCTCCAATATTTTTATTTGTATGGCTCCATTCATAGATAAATCGCAAAATTACTTTTGTATAATCCAATAATTGATTAATAGATAACTGCTCATTTACGGAATGAGCGTTGCCTAAGTCTCCTGGCCCGTATATAGCAGCTGGGATTCCAGCGGCACCAAACCACCCTCCATCTGTGACAGTAGGAGATACATCGACAATTGCTTCATGCTTTAGAGTGGTTTCATGACAATGCATTAATGTTTTTACTGCTTTATGATTTGGATCTACCTCTAACGATGGGAAAATTTCTCCTCGTTCCTCAATCATAGAAGTACCACCCCATTCAAACATAGGTGGGTTAGCTCTTAACCATATATCTCCCTCTGCTACCTTACGAATATGGTCTTCTATTTCTTTAGCAACTTCCTCGTGAGTTTCATTTGGATAGAAGTGAACGGTAATCCACAAACGACATTCGTCTGCAATAAAAGCTGCATGTCTTCCCCCTTCAATAACAGCCGGATTAATAGTGTTTGTACCAGGATCATAGCCAGGGTAGCTTTTCATAACGGACCAATGTCTCTCCAAGTCCTGCAAGCCCTGAATAATCTTTGTCATTTTTTCTATCGTGCTCGCTCCAAATAATTTCCCACCTGCATGAATCATCCGTTTTCTTGTAGCATCATGATAGGTTTGAGTGCTTTTTAAGGTAATCCACCCTGTAATGACCCCACCTTGTCCTTGTATATGTAAATCACTTGAGTCCACTACTAATGCAAAGTCAGCTTTATACCCTCGCTGGCAACAAGCTAATGTCCCAGCTTCCCCTACTTCTTCACCAATGACAGATTGAAAGGTTAAATCACCTGGTAGCTGAATTCCAGCTTCATGAAGAAGCTTAATCGCAAATAACGCACCAGCAAGACCTCCTTTCATGTCTGAGGCACCTCGTCCAATAATGACGCCATCTTTTACAACAGGTGTGAACGGATCCTTTTCCCACGGTTCTGACTCATGAACCTCAGCTACATCAATGTGACCGTTGATAATGAGACTCTGGTAATCACTTGATTCAGCTCCTTTTAAAACACCTACCACATTAGGATCTCCAGGATAAATATCCCATTTATCCACTTCAAACCCCATTTGCTTCAAAAAAGAAGAAATGAATTGCTGGGCTTCCTCGGTATTTCTTGCTGGAGGTGCTGGTGTTTTAAATCGTATTAATTTCTCTAATAAGTTTATCAATTCACCTTGTCTATGATCTACCAGTTCTATCAGTGAATCTATTTTTTGCGCCACTTTCACACATCCTTTTCAAGTTACTTTTGAAAATAAAACTAAAAACCCACTCCATTAAACATGAAGTGGGAATATACAAACAGTTGCTTAGCCGTTTTGTCACATACCACTTCCCTTCGCTAGCATTACCTAGAGCAGGTTCAAGGGTTAAGACATTGTCTCTCTCAGCTTCTTAAAAAGCACCCCTAGTGTTTTTACGATATTCTATTTAATTAAAACATTAGCAGAATATGGATTTTATCTCAACAAAAAGATTACATCGATTCTAAATTAATATCACTGTAATGTTAGGTATAAAAGACCACATTGAAACAAAAAGTAAGATTTGTAAAAGAAAGGAGGAAGCAAGATGGCAAATTTAAATGAACTTGAGCTTCAAAATCTTCGTCATCTAATTGGCGGTCATGAAACTTGCGCGACCAAATTAGATACATATGCACAGCAATGCCAGGATCCACAAATTAAGCAAATGTTACAACAGCATGCTCAGAGTGCAAGACAAACGAAACAACAATTAATGTCATTCTTAGGATAGGGAGGATATAAATATGATGAAAGAAAAGGATATGGTATCTGATTACCTATCGAATTTAAACTCAAGTCTAGCGGGTTATGCTCAAGTGATTGCTCAATGTGATAATAAAGAACTTCGTGATACGATTGCACAAATTCGTAATTCAGATGAGCAAAAGCAATGGGAGGTTTATCAGGCTGCAGTTCAACGCAACTACTACACTCCCGCTTCTCAAGCTAGCCAACAAAATATACAGCAAGTTAAGCAGCAATTCTCGCAAGACAACCAAATGAATGCCATGAACCAACAAATGAATCAAGGTATGATGAATCAAAATCAACTTCAATAAAAGATTAGCTGTCGTCTAAAAACGACAGCTTTTCCATGTTCATTTATATTACAACATCTTTGGTAGCTTAGTAACTGAGTTCCTTACCTTCATCCATTTCCCCTTGTTGTTGAGTCAGATTTATTTTTCCGAACTTCTTAGTCAAAATTTTATATATTCTATTTCGATTATATCTCTGCAATAAAATCGCTTGAGTATTAATAATAATGATAAGAACATAATAGATGATTTTTATCTCATTCTGATCATAGATGTTTAACGAAAGCATAAAAACAAGTATGAACTGTAAGAAAACATGAACTCCTTCATTTTTTCGAGTATACTTTTCAAAACCTCTTAGTCCGTCAGCTGAAAGACTCCATAATATGTAGTTATTCGGGCGTTTAGGAAGCTCCTTTCGATATATCAAACGATAAAGGTTGTTAACTAGAAATATAATTAATCTTTTAAAGAACCAAACACCACATAGTCTAAACAAATGAGTATGCTCTTCCCATTTTCTCGGCCTAAAATTATAAAACCATTTTAAAAAATCCAGATTGGGCTGAACACTTTGTTAGCCACCCAATATTTTCACATAATTTTCCTATTTCATTATACAAGATTTATAAAACTTTTTTATATTTATTTAACTGTCTGTATTAAACTTACCTAAGAGCAAAAAAGCCTCTCGCACAAAACGAGAGACTTGAATGGATTTTATTAGAGAAACTTTTTAATAAAATCTAACGTATTATTGATAATAATTTCCTGATCATAATCAAGGGTTGCAACGTGGTAGCTATCTTTCAGATGCTGAATTTCTTTCACTTCGGAACCTATTCTGTCGTAAATATATTTTGCGTTATCTGGTGGTACAACATGATCCTCGTCAGATACTAGGATCAGAGCTGGACAAGTAATGTCCATTAACTTTTGTTTTACCTCATTTATAAAAGTTAAAAGCTCTTTAACTGATTGAACAGGTGTTTTGTCGTAACTTAGTTCATTCACTCCTGGCTTTTTAATATCAGAACCGATTGCATCTAAAAACCTAACACCTTCTAACTCGATGACTGGATCCATTGCCGGAATGTCAATCGCCGCGTTGATCAGCATAATCGACAGAATTTCAGGGTATTTAGCTGCCATGTAAAGGGTAAGCGTCCCACCCATTGATAAACCGGTCATAAAGATCGTATCACAACGCTCTTTTAACCAATAATATCCCTCTTCAATTGAGTCAACCCAATCCTGGAATGTTGTCTGTTCCATATCTTCATAATGTGTACCATGTCCTTTCAGACGTGGACCACAAACCGTATAACCTGCAGCAGCATAGGCCTCACCTAACGGTCTCATACTCTGGGTAGAGCCTGTAAATCCATGAGACACCAAAATTCCAACACGGTTTCCTTCAAAATAAAATGGCTCAGCGCCTTTTAAAATTGGATAGCGTTCAGACATGCCCATACCTCCAGTGTGAAATATTCTAATACATTTCTTTCTTAAATCTCTCTATATCTATTATTCTAATATAAATTCTAAACACCATTACATAGCTACTAACTGGACTTAAAACGACATGTTATTTTTCACATTAGTCACTAAAGTTGTATTGTTTTAAGATTGCCTCTAATTTAATGGCTTTTGTTAAATCACCATTTATCTTAAGTTTTCCAGTCATAAAAGCCATTGTACCATTTAGCTTTCCAGTCAAGAATTTCTGAAAACTATCAAAAGACATGACTAACGTACAATCTGCTGCTTGATCTACATCTAGAACTACCTTTCCCGTGCCATCTTGTAAACGCAGTTGAAAAGAACCCTCAGCGTCTCCAGAAATATCAAATTGATAAATGGTATTAACACCTGAAATTGGTTCAGAATTCTGGTTTAACTCACTTTGAATCTTATCCATGATTTCTGATAATGTTCCATGTTGTTTACTCATCTAAATCATCTCCTTCTAGTCTAGTAACCCAATAATGAAATCGCTTACAAATATAATGTAAATATAATAATTATGTAATTCCCCCTACTCCTTTTCTAAAAGATATCATAGGAATATGTTCATGAAAAGAGAATTGTTAAAAAATTCAATCATTAAGTAACAAGAGTAATATATTTCTCTTTTACACGATCAGACACACGATCGCTGTTTCTTATTCGATTTACTATATAGTCCATGCTTAGTCTCTGAATTTCTACTTGCTGATGCTTCGCTTCTTTTGAAAGGGCCATACCAATCGCTCCTAAGATCGCATAGATAACCAGAGAGGATATTTGAGAATGATCAAACCCCGTACCAAATAGGAGAACAAATACATTAATAATGGATACAGCTATTAACGGAAAGGACCAGAATACATAGCGAGAAGCTTTTTTTACAAATGGAGAGATGACTTCCTGTAATTTTTCAAACTCCCGCTTTGCGAAATTTGGAGCTTCCAACTTTATAAAGTTCATTCAATTTCCTCCTTACAATAACAAACTCATTTAAATTAAAGCTTTCAATATAAATATAACCGTCTTTAGGGCTAGATTATAAGCCTGTGGCCTTATATTTATCTTTTAAGGATTGCGGTGCCAGCTTTACCATCCAGTCTAGCACAAAGGTTGCAATAACCAGATCATCAATGAATCCAAACAACATGAGATAATCCGGAATTAAGTCAAAGGGAAACACTAGGTAAGTTAAGATTAACAAAGCACCAAGTGCTTTATGATGAAGCTGTACTTCCTTGGACTTGAAGAAATCTTTAATAAAGGGAATAAACTTCCAAAATTTAAATATGAACTTTAACCGGCTAAACATTTTCACCATGTATAACACCTTACTTTCAATTTATTTTTTAAACGTTAAAATAAAAAACCTTCACCATTTAATGGTAAAGGTTTTAGATACAAAAAAGACCTTTACCAACAGGTAAAGGTCTTGCTAACAACAGTAGTGTTGCTAACAAAGCCGAGAGGATGAACCTCTGAATTGACGACTTTGTTATAAAAGCTACTCCCCTTTAGGAGATACAATATTCAACTATTGAGATAAAGATATAATATTTTATTTCACCTGTCAATAACTAACTTCACTGTGCCAAAGTTGCTTAATTATAATGGTAAATTTGTGATGATTAGTGTAGTCCAATCCAATGATTATTGCTTAGTGGCCAAACAGGCTAACCTTCTTTATGTATATTTCATGAAAAAATTGGAAATTCCTCTACCACAGTTGAGTGAGCTGTGGTATTTTTGTTATGAACTCATTTTACTTATAAAACCAAATTGATAAAAAGGAGCATTCATTCTTGAATATAAAAGAGTTAAAACCAATGTATTTTGGTGAATCACTGCTGTATTTTGGTATTCCAAGTGTTGTTCTATATATAAACATTTATTATGGTGTACCTTACTTAGACTCTATGGGTATTCCTTTAATTATTAGTTTTCCTTTAGCGTTGTACGGTCTATTAGGTTTACTTTTCTTTGCATCCTTGATCGCTTATAGGATTGAAGGAAATCCATTTACTATGCATGCAATAGTGAAGAGGTTTCGTCTCCAAAGGATGAATAGGAAAATGTGGATGATTTCAATTGGAACATTTCTATTAATAGTTGGTTTAGAGGAAATGCTGAAATTCACAAGTAAAACATTATCTGTCATTCCCTTTTTTGCACCACCAGAAATACTTCCAGAATTTATAGATCCTAATAAAACGCTCGTATTACCATTTACTGAATTTATGGGAACTCCTTTGGAAGGAAACTGGTGGATTCTTCTAGTGTGGTTTGTTTGTCTAACATGCAATATATTGGGAGAGGAGTTTTGGTGGAGAGGGTATATTCTTCCACGTCAGGAGCTTGCATTCGGAAAATGGACTTGGATTATTCATGGTTTTTTATGGCTTTTCTTTTTTCACGCCTTTCTGAAATGGAACTATATCGTTCTTATTCCAACCTGTTTCCTCATATCTTTCATGGCTCAACGATATAAAAGCACTTGGATGGCAGCGGTTATACATGGTATCGGAAACGGTTTGTTTTTTGCTTTTATCATACCAGGGATTTTTTAAACTAGCTTATCATGTAAAATCAATTAATTTTTTGTCTACAACTATTCCTATCTAGCAATCTTCGCATAGATCGTGAACAGTCCCCTGATAAGGTATTTTTTCGATCTATGTTTTTTTATGCTGAGCTATATTTTTTCACTTGTTTACATATCTAAAAAAACTTACTTGTTTTCTCAACAAGTAAGTTTCTTTCATTCTCATAGGTTAATATTTTCCTTTGAATAATTAGTAATCCAATTTTCATGTGTCTCATTTTTACCCTTTAAAATCTCTTCTTGTTGCTTCTTATTCTTATAATCATCAATGAAATGCTTCAAACCTATGCCAAATAGATTTAATCCTATAATCGTGACGGCGATCATTAAAGACGGAAAGAATGGAATCCACGGTGCCGTTTGTATATCCCTTAAGGAGTTAGAAAGCAAGGAAGGCCAAGTGAATGTTAAGTTTTCTATCGTCATCCCTACTTGAGGATCCCATTTCAGGTCTTGTGCTAAATAAACCTGAACGATTCCAAGTCCACCAAGGAGGACCATAATTCGAGCCATATCACTTATAAAAATATAAACAATTTTTTGATAGATAATTGGAATATAATATCTCGTAATAATGTGATACCATTCTGTTCCCATTGATACTGCTGCTACCATGTATTCCGTTTTATTTATTTTTGTAAATTCCTGCCTCATGATCTCACCAATACGTCCTATGTCTAAAAAAGCAATTACTAACATTAGAAGAGCATAACGACTGTAAGACTCCTGTAAAGATGGAAGGTTACCAACTAACATTACTAAAATTATTGCTGGTAAAAAAGAGAGTAGACTGTTAGAAAAACCTAGTAAATTTCGTGTACCCTTATGTACAGCAGCAAAATACCCAAATGGGATGCTAATGATAAACCGTAAAACAACTATAAAAAAGAGTTCTGAAAAGGTTTCTCTTGCTCCATGGACAATGATGCTAAACAGATCACGTCCTTCCCGATCTGTTCCAAACCAATACTCACTACTAGGTGGAAGTGGAGCTCTTAATAATTTACCATTCTCGTCATAACCAATTCGGAAACCCTCAAGTTTACTGTCAACAAAGGGCATAATTGGCCCCAAAATTGCCATCATAGCCATCCCCACTAAGATGAATACTCCCAACGCAAAAGAAGGATATTCTTTTATAAAAACCAGGACATTTTTGGTAGCCTTTTTGAAAGGAAATGTTTTCAAGAAATAATATACGAGTTTAAGGACCTTGAATTTATTTGCATTAGAAATTGTGTCATCAGATAATTCTTGGTCTAGACTAGTTGGAGCAATGATTAATTTAATCAAATCTGTAACCCATAGACTAATTAATACTAGTACAAGAAACGGTAAAAGTAGCCCTATAATTGTATAAGTATCATTTACCTTAAGCGATGCAAGTAACTGATACCCTGCACCTTTATAAGAACATAGTCTTTCAATGATTGGTAAACTACTAATAATGATTAACATTAGAGTTTGGCTGTATCCAAGAATGGTTGGCCATGCATTCCAGAGCAAATGTTTGAGAATAATAGGCAGTTCTCTCGTCCCTTTAGACATAGCAGTCCTTACATAATCCTTATCCTTCTCATTTAAAAGAGATTGATAGGTTATATTCGAAATGTAAAAAACGGGTGTAATACTAATGATAAAAAGAGGAAATAACAGGTTAAACAACGTTTCATGACCAAATAGGTCTACCTCAATCATTTTCCCTCTGATTAGCAATAGCAATCCATATTGAGCGGCAATCAACAGAAAAAAATCTGGAACCGTACCAAATATTATTTGATTAACTTTATGTAGCTTGCTCTGAATCTTTCGGTTCCTAACCATAAAATGAATGATTCCTAGAGGTATTCCAATAATGATACTGATGATATAGGCAGGAATAATGATCTTCAAACTTCTTGCAATATGTTCAAATACTATTTCATTTACAGGAAGAGAATGTTTAGATACCCCTAGGGATTGCTCGCTAATTAAAACTCGATAATAATCGAGAACGGCTTGATACATATAACTCCAATCAGTCTTATGTGAAAAATAGATTTGATCTGTCGAGATCATAACTAAATAAACAATAAAACCAGAAGCGAGAAATAGAAGTATAAAACTCCTCAACATTTTATTCATTAGTAAGAGCATTTGTTTAACTCCTTAAATTAGAAATATTTGGACATTAGTTAAAACTTAATATATATCCAAATATTGTAAATGTAAACCACTTATTACCAAATATATCCTTATCCATACTATATTTTTGTACTAATATTTCAACTAAAAAGTGAAGTGATTGTCCTACCTACTTACTGTGGAAAACAATCACTTCACTTTTTTATATCTTATGGAAAAGTGTATATACCATTTATATCCAATTACAGAGTAAGAGCTCCTTGTAACATTCATGTAAACAAGCTGTAATGCTATTACTTATTTTTCTTTCATAGAAATAGGACATATAAGAGATTCCAAACTATTAAACCATTAGGAGGACTGCACTGTGAAAAAACTAATGTTTGCACTAGTATTTTTAGCTACTCTTTTTACGGCTGATTCAGTATTTGCTTATACGGTAGAAAAAGGGGACACAATGTCAGAAATCGCAAGGGAAAATGGTTTAACATTACAAGAATTAGCAGAAGCTAACCCACAAATTAAAAACCTTGATCTGATTATTGTCGGACAAGTTATAAATACAGATATAGATCTTAGCTCTAGTGAAGTAAGAATGCAAAATGAACTTCCAAATGCAACTTCTAATGACAGCTCTAAAGAAAGTCAAAATATTGATAATGAGAAAGAAACCAGCTCTAAGAGTCTTAGTCTCTCAGACTATGAAATAGATTTATTGGCAAGAATTGTACGAGCTGAAGCTCAAACTGAACCTTTTGAAGGAAAAGTAGCAGTGGCTAATGTAGTCTTAAATCGAGTGGAAAGCCCTAAATTTCCTAACACGATAAAGGGTGTTATCTATCAACGACGACAATTTCAACCTGTCGCAAATGGACAAATCAACAAACCAGCAGATCCAGAATCCATTCGAGCAGTTCATGCAGCCCTAACAAATATGAGAAATATTGCAGGAGATTCACTATTCTTTTATAATCCCACCATTGCAACAAGTCGATGGCTTGATTCTAGAAAGACAGCCGTTGTCATAGGGCAACATGTATTTAAATATTGACGTGATTTAAACTAGTTCAATAGTTAAATGAAAAGTATTAAATGGAAAGTTTAAGAATTGAATTGGGTTATTCTTTAACAAGTCTGCTGTATCAGTAATTCTAAGCCCCATTCGGAAGTTTTTTTACACCTCTCTTTCACTTCCTCCATTAGCTAGTTTATGATTAATTCGTAGTAGAACGAGATGAAGGTCGCCCTAATAAATTTTTAATATATAGAATAAGCAGTCCGAATTATATTTAATTTGGACTGCTTATTCTTTCTTATATATCTTAGTGTGTTAATAGGTCTTATGCATATTAACAAGTTCCTTCATGAGTTCAAGGCCGTTGACCTGGTCCTTCTTATTTTCATAATGAAATAATCTTAGTTCATCTAATGTTAACTCACGATTCAGTGCATCCTCTAGGATATTTACTAGTTCTATTTGTGCATTTCCTTTGTTAATTGTATACATCGTCTCATCTCCGTTTTTATACTATTTTTTACCCGTCTATTATTCTTATAAACAAGGTAAGTAAGTTAGTTACAATAAAAGTTTTTGCCCTTATACTATAATCATTAAAAGTACATTTCGACTTCTAGGCTCAATGGACATTCATCATATTATCCGAGTAGATGTAAGGTTTCATGTTTGAATCAGTGTTGCAAGATACACTTCAAATAACTTGAAGGTCATGCAGTTATATTTGTGTAAGAGTGTTTGCCTTTCACTTCTCACTGAGTTCTTATACTTTCTTTAGATACCTTCATTTTCTAAATACGCTAACAACTAGTGAAACTATAAACAATATGATAAAAATATAGAAGATAAACTTAGCAATTTCAATTGCTGCACCAGCTATTCCAATAAAACCGAAAAATGCCGCTATAATTGCTACGATAAAAAATATAATTGACCATTTTAACATCAAATACACGCCTTTCTTTCTGTTATATATAACAATACCCATCCATTTGTTAGGTAAACATGTCCAAAACTAACATCAGGTGGCACTGGCGAAGCAACAATTTACCTAGTTAACCTTAAACCAATCTTTAAAAAAATAATTCTTTTCTTTCCTTATTTAAATTCATCACGATTGTTGTATTCGTTCGCAGGATAACCCCAATTCAAATGCCCCAAGCTAATTAGCCTGGGGCATTTCTCCATGGTTTTGTTAATGAACATTATTTAATAAAGGTGTGTATGGTACTACACAATTACGTCCATTAGCTTTTGCAAGATAAAGGGCTTGATCTGCTTGTTGTATTAATTCTTGTAAGGAGTAGCTCTCCTTTAAATAGCTAGACGTGGCAATCCCAAAGCTAGAGGTAACAAAAATAGGTTGATTATTGACCTTTATATACGAACTCTCAATATTAAAGCGAATTTTATTTGCTGTAATTAAAGCACCTTCTAATGAAGCCTCTGGGATACAAATGAGAAATTCCTCCCCACCGAATCGACCGAAGATAGTCTTTTCATCTATTGTTCTCTTAACGACATCTACTACATGACATAAAACCTTATCACCATTAGCATGTCCATATGTATCATTAACCCTCTTGAAATGATCGATATCAAACATTAAGATGGAGACACTCGATCCCCTATTTACATATTCCTCAGACTCTTGAATAAAAAATGAACGGTTATAAATGTTGGTTAAGCCATCAATACTTGCCATTTCCTTTAATTTCGCCTCTAACAACACCCGATTGGTAACATTCATAAACGTTATTATTTTTCCGATCTGTACATGTTTTTTATTTAAGACAGGCTGAAACTTTACTTCATGATAGAAAGTTTGGGAATTTTGAGTAGATTGATAATCTGACTCTATTTCCTTCGTAATTACATTTAGTACGTCTGGTTGCCCTCTAAAGACATCTTTTATAGGCTTACCAATACAGCTAGGATTTAGCGCTGGTAAGACCTGTTGCATAGATGGATTATAATCGATCAATACATCCTTCATATTAAGAACTAGAACACCTTCCGTTATACTCTCAAAAACTCGATCTCTAGCAATGGGAGCAATGTCAAACATCTTAAATGATAGCAAGGCTATACCATGAAAAATAAATGATACACACATTGATACCGGACCAATATCAATTCCATTTGGACTTAGACCCATAATATAAAAAACACTTGCAATTATTGGTACAAGTACACCGATCATGAGTAATACTAATTGAATTCTAAACTTGGAGGATATGGTCTTAAACTCCATTAATAATACAATGATACTTGCTGCCACTAATCCGTAAAGAAATATAGAATGAACTAGGAACCACGGCCCACCTTCTAGCTGTGCAACGGGGTACGCGGTATCGCTTCTTAATGAAGTAGACGTGTAGTACAAGTGGTGAAAATCATTTGTTAGTTGCATCGTAATTGTTAGTAATGGTAAACCGTAAAGAAACGCAATTACTAAACGGTTCGGTCTTTTCCCTACAAAATCCAGACACATTAAAAAAATAAACACCGGGATAAAAGGAAGTGCCAGGTACTCCATTTTAACCCAAAACATAATCTGTTCAAGATTACTACTTAATAATTCTTGAGCATATGAAAAAGTGAAAAAAGAAGCCATGAATGTAGCTAAAATATAGTATTTTCCACCTGGCGAATTCTTGATATTCACAAAAGCATATATACATAATAATAGACTTAAAATGCCACCTAAAACGGTAGCGACCACGTAGACATATAGTTCTTGATTCATGATTTATTGTACTCCATAGCATTAGGAAATAGTTTCAACTAATTATATACTAGGCTATTAAATATTTACTAGTAAATTTGGACTACGTTTCATAATAATGTTTTTATTTGGAGGGTGACACAAAAGGAAAAAGAAGTCACAGACATCATTGAAACAGTTTACAAATAATCTCTTAGCTAAATTTTCATAGACTCTTATCAAGAAGGCTTCAAATAAAAAACTCTTTTTCTACAGAGGAGCAAACTTGTGAGATATTAAATGTTCCGTCTAGTTGGCAGCACTACCGTTACTTTAAACAAATCACCATCTACTTCTTAGTTTTAATAACAATTCCGACTAATTTCACAAACACTCTTCACAGTTTTTGTCCATCTTCAACAGCCAACATGGGTTGCTTCAGAGTTGAAATTCGAAAATAGGAGGATGAATCATGCGTTTCTTCTAAGGATTGGTGTGGTAATTCAACAATGTTATTGGAACTACTCTGATAATTATAATAGCCATTATCGGAAGTGGTGCTACGCATCTTTATTCAAACTGTCGACGATCTTTTTATGCTCCTGTTCTGGGGAACTCTATTTACAGGTTTAACCGTGATGCAAGCGATCTGCATGAAGCGCAGGATAAAAAGTATTAATTTATTTCTCCTTTCCTAAATTCTTCTTAATTAGCATGTAACTATTTCTTAAAACGTATAAATGAAAAGGTAGTACATATTTTGTAGAGAGGTATGAGATTAAAATCTAAAACCGGTCGAAGCTTTGTACAAAAAGCGTAAATAACCTTATATAACAGGTAAAACATTTTCAGTTACACCTACTCTATTATCAATAAAATGCGAGCAATAAAACTATAAAAACATTTTTTTGTGTTTACGAGTAATATTTCTTTCATTTTGGACAATAGTTTAATATAATGACTACATAATAATAATTATTATTTAGGATTTATTAGTTTTTTCCTAGAATTATAATTATTGTATAATTAAATTCTTAAACAAGGGGGATGTACATATGAAAAGTATGGACAACACAAATGTCGGGAAATGCCCATTTAATCACGGGGCTGCTACTAGTCCACAGACTAGTGGTACAACAAATAAAGATTGGTGGCCAAATCAATTAAACTTAAATATTCTTCATCAGCATGACAGAAAGTCAAATCCTATGGGAGAAGATTTTAACTATGCTGAAGAATTTAAAAAGCTAGACTATCAAGCTCTTAAAAAAGATCTTCATGATTTAATGACAGACAGCCAAGAATGGTGGCCTGCTGACTATGGTCATTACGGTGGATTCTTTATCCGTATGGCATGGCATGCTGCAGGTACGTACCGTACAGGTGACGGACGTGGTGGCGGTTCAACTGGTAACCAGCGTTTTGCTCCATTAAACAGCTGGGCAGATAACGGTAATCTTGATAAAGCTCGTCGTCTTCTATGGCCTATTAAGCAAAAGTACGGAAACAAGATCTCTTGGGCTGACTTATTCCTTCTAACTGGTAACGTAGCAATTGAATCTATGGGTGGTAAGACATTTGGATTCGGTGGTGGACGTGCAGATATTTGGCATCCAGAAGAAGATATTTATTGGGGTTCTGAAACTGAAATGTTAGGTGATAACCGTTACAGCGGTGATCGTGAGCTTGACAATCCACTAGCTGCGGTTCAAATGGGACTTATTTATGTTAATCCAGAAGGTCCTAATGGTACCCCAGACCCACTTGCAAGTGCTCGTGACATCCGCGATACTTTCGGACGCATGGGAATGAATGATGAAGAAACTGTAGCACTAATAGCTGGTGGACATACGTTCGGAAAAGCTCATGGTGCTGGAGATGCGGCTCTTGTTGGTGCAGAGCCAGAGGCTGCTCCTATTGAAGCTCAAGGTTTCGGTTGGGTAAGCACACATGGAAGTGGTAAAGGTCGTGACACCATCACTAGCGGTATTGAAGGTGCATGGACGGCTAACCCAACACAATGGGATAATGGATTCTTTGAATTGCTATTTGAATATGAGTGGGAACTTACTAAGAGTCCTGCAGGTGCACATCAATGGCAGGCTATTAATCCAGCTCCTGAACACCTTGCTCCAGATGCTGAGGATGCATCCGTTAAGGTTCCAACAATGATGACTACTGCTGATTTGGCATTAAGAATGGATCCTGCATACGAAAAGATCTCTCGTCATTACTATGAAAACCCTGAAGAATTTGCAGATGCATTTGCTCGTGCATGGTTCAAATTACTACACCGTGACATGGGTCCTGTTTCAAGATATTTAGGTCCTGAAGTACCAACTGAAGAGCTAGTTTGGCAAGATCCAGTTCCAACTGTTGATTATGAATTAACAGAAGAGGAAGTAGAAAAAATTAAGGTCTTAATCCTTGATTCTGGATTAACAATTAGTGAGCTTGTTACAACTGCTTGGGCTTCTGCAAGCACATTCCGTGGTTCAGATAGTCGTGGTGGCGCGAATGGGTCTCGTATCCGTCTTGCACCACAAAATGAGTGGGAAGTAAACCAACCAGAACAACTTGCAAAAGTACTTTCTGTTTTAGAGGACATCCAAAAGCATCTTGACAAGAACGTAAGTCTAGCTGACTTAATCGTCCTTGGTGGTAGTGCTGCAGTTGAGAAGGCTGCACAAGAAGCTGGCTTTGATGTTAAGGTTCCATTTGCTCCAGGACGTGGTGACGCAACTCAAGAGCAAACTGATGCAGAAAGCTTTGACGTGTTAGAACCAGTTGCCGATGGATTCCGTAACTACCAAAAGAAACAATTTAGTGTAAGTTCTGAAGAGCTACTTGTAGACAAGGCTCAACTTCTTGGTCTTACTGCTCCAGAAATGACTGCACTTATTGGAGGTATGCGTGTATTAGGTACTAACTTCGGTGGTACTAACCATGGCGTATTCACTGATCGTGTTGGTACATTAACCAACGATTTCTTTGTAAACTTACTTGACATGGCAGTTGAGTGGAAGCCTGTTGATGGATCTGTATATGAAGGACGTAATCGCAAGACAGGTGAAGTTGTTAGATCTGCAACAAGAGTTGACCTAGTATTCGGTTCAAACTCGGTTCTTCGAGCAATTGCAGAAGTGTATGCTCAACAAGATAATCAAGAAAAGTTTGTACGTGACTTTGTAGCTGCTTGGGTTAAAGTCATGAACGCAGATCGTTTTGATCTTAAATAATTTTTAAGAAGACTAACTATCCAACTATTTACAAAGGCTTAGAGAATAATCTTATTCTCTAAGCCTTTACTTTGTTTAAATTGCTCTTATTCCCCCAGCCTTTGTTGTTATGCGGCAGAAGCTGGTGCGGAGGTTATTAAGTTTGTAGCTTCACATTAAGCTAGTCAAACTGGGACAATGTACCTGTCCCTATGTCCCAGATAAAAGATACCAAAGTACGATTTAATAGATTTTTTTGAGCATAATAATACAAAATGATTTAGTTAGTTAATATTAAAAAGGAGTTTATTCATGGATCTTATTGAACACGTCATACATTTACAATTATTAAATCAGTTTTGGCTAGTTTTTTTATTCTTAATTCCAGTGGTATTGTTATCTCGGACCTTAGTGGCGGGAACAAGATATTCTCCTATTTTAATCATCGTTATTTTAGGTTTAGCAATGGGTTACCTTCTTGTCTTAAGTGGAGTTGCGACTCCTGGTCTTCCCGAATTTCCATTTGTTAATTTGATGGCCAATACGACGATTATTGCCCTTACAGCAACTTTCTTTGTTGGAGGACAGGAATTAAGGAAAATACTAGGAGATAAGGAATTAGATGAGGATGATTTCGTTGTACCTTCTACTGAAGAAACAGTACATGGTACTTCAAGATTGCAATTTTTCTTTATCATCCGTTCATTCTTTCTCTTACTAGGAATTGAAGGAGTTATTCGAATTATTCTAAATACTGGACCTTCAAATATACCCTTCACTTATTATCCACTAATAGCCTATATAGGGATCATCGGTTCCATATTGATTATTGACAACAAATCAACCATTAAAAATAAACGCATTTATTTACAAAAAGGTTTCATCGAAATTCTTACACTAGTTGCTATATTATTGATTTCTTATCATATTTCAGTATGGATTCGTCCAATAATTTCACTTCCACAAATCTTCTTTGCAATGATGATTGCAGCTGGACTTGGAGCTATTTTCTATACTTGGAGTTTTGGTTCAACGGTACGTGCCTTATTATTTGCAGGAATACCCATTGTGTTAGCTGGAAATTTTATGGTCGGAGGATCGCGTATTGGAGAAGCATTCTCCATTGAAGGAATGGATTCTGTTATTTTCTACGGCTTTTTTGGCCAACTGTTTTGGATGTTTGGTGGAATCGCTCTACTTATGTTTTTTGCAAGAACTGCACATACAAGAAACCTAGCACCAGGAATGGCAGGTTCACTCTCCCACTCCGGTTTAACAGGAGCTTGTACAGCTGGAGACTTTGGAAAAATAGCCGCTAATCGTGCACCTATTATGATCAACATTCCTTTCTTTGGTCATATATTTGTATTTTCAATTTTAGCAATCAGTGCTGACCGAGGAAGTTTATGGATTGTCCCCTCCTTACTTATAGGTGCTGTAGGTCTTGGATTAACAATTTGGGCACTTAATAACATGAGAAAAGCAAATGGAAATGATAAAAAGGAAGTAAATGCTTTAATACAATTTTCTTTTGGCTGGCAAATCTGTGCTGTTTTTGGGGGCTTACTGCTACTCAGCTTAAGTGATATGCCTTTTGATTACACGGCAATGGCTCAATCAAGTGCCATTTCTCACTTTGGATTGTTTGCAGCCATACAAGGCGGAATGTTTGGTTCAGATGCAACACTATTAATTCCATTTATTTTCTCTATGCCATTTTTAGTACATCCAATCGTGTTCTTTATGTTTGGTAAAGCGATGGAGAATCGTGGTGAGATGCCAGTGAAACCAGTATATACACTTGCCCTCATTGGAGTTATTGGGGTCGCTGTTTCTTTATTTATAGTGTAAATAGATAAAAACGTGTAGTGAAGACTACACGTTTTTCAATGATCAAGCTACTTTAACAGGAATATGTATTTCTATCACTGTCCCTTTATTCTCTTCACTAGAAATAGTAACAGTACCATTATGGTCATTAATTATTCGTTTACTAATCATAAACCCTAAACCTGTTCCCTTTTCTTTTGTGGTATAAAAAGGTTGACCTATTTTCGCTAAAATTTCTTTTGGAATGCCACAGCCTGTATCCGAAAAACGGACTAACACGCTTGTATTTTCAGTATGTATATCAATTTTCAGCTTGCCGCCTTCAGGCATTGCTTCCATTGCATTCTTGATAAAATTAATAATCACTTGTTTAATTTGATTTTCGTCACAAACTATTTCCGGTAAAACTGCATCAAATCCCTTGATAATTTCAATATTATTCATGTTTGCTTCTGCTTCTAACAGAGTTATGACTTGACCTACAATCACACTAATATCAGCTTCCGTAAACACTGCTTTTTGTGGTTTTGCCAAATTTAAGAGTTCACTCAAAATCGTTTCAATTCTACCTATTTCTGAATTTACAACCTCATAGTATAGTGTCTTCTCTTGTGAGTTTTGAAGTAGATTCATAAAACCTTTTATTGCCGTGATGGGATTCCGAATCTCATGGGCGATTGCTGCTGATAGCTGGCCAGCTATTGATAGTTTTTCAGATTGAACCATGAGTTCTTCTGATTTTTTCCGCTCCGTAATATCTCTATAGATGATTGCAAATCCATTTATTAAATCTTGATGATCTTTAATTGGAAAACTAGTCATTAATACATCTAATAACGTTCCATCTTTTTTGAGTCGAATCGTTTCCAACTCACGGATCCCGCCCCCGTCTTTCACTATTTTCTTAATCTCATCTACTTCATGTGTGTACTTGGCTGGAATTAAAGGTAATTCTCCCATATAGAGTCCAATTAACTCTCTAGTGCTCCAACCAAAGGTTTGCACCATTGCATTATTGGTTTGGACTAGTTTCCCCTCTGCATCAAAAATAAGAATAGGATCAAGGTTGTTAGTTAAGAAGGATTGTAAAAGGGTGAATACCTCTTTTTGATCGGTGATATCTCTAACCATTCCAGCAAGTGCGGCTACATTTCCAAGATCATCACATATAGGTGACATGTTAATACTTGTTGTAATTAACCGTCCATCCTTCCTTTGCTTGATCGTTTCAAAGTCATTTACCATTCTACCTTCAACTGTTTCTTTAATTAAGTATATTGCATCACTTTTCGAAAGTTCCGGTGTAACGGGTAATTTACGTCCTTTGATTTCGAATTCTTCATATCCAAATATTTTTTCAAAAGCTTTATTAACCTGAATGATATTACCCTCTAAGTCAAATATTCCAATCCCTTCAGAAGATAAATCATAGAATGATTTTAATCGTTTCTTTTCAATTTCAGCTTGTTTGCTTGCTGTTATATCTACGACTTGTCCAATGGTGAATACTTCCCCTGAAACTTCTACCTTAGAGACCTTAAGTAATCCCCAAATGATTTCCCCACTCTTATGTATATAACGTTTTTCCATTTCATAGGAACTGAATTCACCGTCTTCGAGTCTACTATCTAAAGCTAAATCAACTTGTAAATCCTCAGAATGGCTCACTTCTACCACGTTCTTATTCAACAGTTCATCTTCTTTGTAACCAAGAAAATCACATAGTGAAGAATTCACCTTCAAAATATTACCTGACTGATTTAACAATGCCATCCCAATTGGTGCATAAGAAAAAGCCCTGTAATACAATTCCTGATTTATTAAATCTAATTCTTTATAGCTTTTGGTCATAATCGTCCCCTAGTTTATCTATCTATATAATTTCAGAATAATCTTTTTTAATAAAGTCTTAGAATTTAAATATATCAGATTATAATTATAATTACTTTAGAAAATAGCATAGACTACTCAAAATTCTGCTATGTATGTATGAAAGTCTTTTCATCTCTATGTCAGGTCAAGCTAAAAATACTTCTTTATGACTATGACTCTCACATTTCTCCCCTATTAATGTTACAAAGGCTCTGGAAAACAATAAACATTTCTTGAAACATTCGTCCGTTTCCGGAGCTAAATGTATCTTCAATCCTTCTAATACAACGATTCCTCCTCTTTCACGTACCTTCTCTTGGAATATGTCAACTGCTGCACAAAAATTAGTAAAGGTATAATCTCCCGAGCCAAAGCAACCAACTACCTTATTACGCAAATCAATACGATTTAACTTCTTATAGAACACATGGCAATCATAGTGTAGCGTTCCGTTTCCCCAAGTAAATGCTCCTATTAAGATTCCGTCATACTGAAGTAAGGTTGAGGGATCTAATCCATCCATATTAAACATATCTACTTCACAGTATTTCGATAAATGATTTGATAGTAACCTTGCTATTTCTTCTGTGTTGTTAGTTAAACTTCGGAATACGATACAGACTTTTTTCATTAACATTCCCTCCTATATAAAAAATCCCTCAACTCATTCATGAGCTGAGAGATGACTATTACTATTCCCCCTAATTTACTTCTAGTGGAGAAGAAACTGGATTTCGTTGACCGACTACATCATAATAAGTAATTTTTGAGCTCAATATAAAATCTGGTCTTGGTCCACTATGAGATTTACGGAAAGTTTCTCCTCTTGTCCATTCATCATGTGCTTCTTTTGATGTCCACATGGTCCAGACTACAAATTCATCGTATTCTTCTGTATCTCTCGTTTGCAGTAGATTTAAAGCAAGAAATCCTTGACTTTTTTCCACCTCTCCCGGGCGGTTAAAGCGCTCTGCTAGGCTTTCTCCAGCACCTTTTTTTACTCTAATTGTGTTTGTAATAACAATCATTTCACTACACTCCAATCTATTGTTTTTTGTTGATAAGAGACTAATCCATAAGGATCACATATCGGATGGCTCCCCTCCATATGCACCTTGGCTTCAATGGAGAAAACATCTCTGAAAAACTCACAATTATATACTTCCCTTGGCTCACCTTGTCTGACTACGTTTCCATCTTTCATGGCTATTATTCTATGACTATATTTGGCAGCCTGATTGACATCATGTAATACCATGATGATCGTTATGCCAAGTGAACGATTCAATTCCTTTAGCAGCTCCATGACTTCAAGCTGATGTGCAATATCCAAATAACTAGTAGGTTCATCTAATAAGAGTATGTTAGGTGTTTGCGCTATTGACATTGCAATCCACGCTCGTTGTCTTTCTCCACCTGATAGTGTTTGTAATGAACGATGCTGTAAGGCCGTTAAGTTAGTGGCAGCTATCGCCCAATCAATATATTGATTGTGGTTAGTATTGTATTCTTCATACCATTTTAAATAAGGATGACGACCATATTTTACTAAATCACGTACCGTTAAATCTAAACGATGGTCATTAATTTGTGGAAGCATCGTCATTTTTTGAGCAATATCCTTGCTAGGAAGACCATTTATCTTTTCACCTTCTAAATAAACAACCCCGTTCTTAGGTTTTAATAACCTCGTCATTAAGCGCAAGACGGTGGACTTACCTGATCCATTGGGACCGATAATACTAACCATTTCCCCCTTATGAAAGCTTATGGATAGTTCACTTATAAACTGAGTATTCACATACCCGTAAGAAAGCTGTTCGGCATTTAAGACATTTTCCATGATTTCATCCCTCCTCTTAATAGATACAAGAAGAATGGTGCTCCCAATAAAGCTAATAAAATTCCTACTGGAAGTTCAATCGGTTCAAACCAGCTCCGAGCTGCAGTGTCTGCTAATACCACGATAAATGCTCCACCTATTGCTGAGATCGGTAAAAGGAAACGGTAGTCATTTCCAACAATTAATCTAACAATATGAGGAACAACTAACCCCACAAAGCCAATCAAACCAGCAACACTTACAGCAGCGCCCGCTAAGAATGTAGCTAATAAAATAAGAAATGCTCTACTTTTTTCTACCTGATTTCCTAACAATTTAGCAACATCATCCCCAAGTAATAAGATGTTCGCATGTTTTATAGCAAAAACAGATAACACCATACCTATTAATGCATATGGCCAAATGATTGAAAAATGTGGCCAGCTTCTTCCTCCAAGACCACCTACTAACCAAGGAAGGACCGCTTGAACACGATCACTATATAAAATCATAATTGCTGACATTACCGCACCTAAAAGGGAATTAATCGCTACTCCTGCAAGAATCATTCGTAAGGGAGAAACTCCCCCCTTCCAAGCAACAAAGTAAATGACAAATGTAGTGAGTAATGCTCCCAAGAAGGCACCTAACGGTAAAAATTGAATGTATTGAGGTAATACAATCATCATGACCACAGCGACCAAGCCTGCTCCGGCAGACACCCCAATAATTCCTGGATCTGCTAACGGATTTCTCATCACACCTTGTAATAAGGCGCCTGCAATGGCTAAGCAAGCTCCTACTAACGCTCCTGTTAATATTCTAGGCAAACGTAAATCCCAAATAATCTGACCTTCTGTTGTATTAGATTGATAGAATAAGGCTGTCCACACTTCTTGAAGCGGTATCGAAATGGATCCAGTTACTAGACCATATAGCATAGAAACTACAAATAATATAGGTACAGTTATTACAATTAGCCGCTTGAATGCTCTCGGGTCCTTTTGAATCTCAATCTCTTCTAAAAGTGGTGGCCTCTCTTCTTTAGGTTTTGACTCCAACATTTAATTCACCTTTTTCTGCCTAGCTTTTTTAGTTCATCGACTTAATGCTTTCACTTAAAAATTCAAGTGACTCTACTACTCTAGGTCCTGGGTTTGAACTAAATAGATTTGCAGGTAGAATAACGAGATTGTTATTTTGCATTGCTTTTACATTTTCCCATGCTGGGTTACTCTTAATTTCTTCTTCAAACTTATTTTTAACAGCTTCCGCATCACCGTGAGCAATAATGTAAACAATATCGGGATTCTGCTGTAAAACATGCTCCATACTTAACTGTGCATACGTTGGGTACTTTTCAATTCCAGGAAGATCACTTGCTATATTTGTGATACCTACTTGTTCAATTAGATTTCCAGCTAATGATGTTGGTAACGCTGCCATCATTGATTCCGTTGACCCAAATACTACTAATGCTTTTACTTCATTTTTAATAGGTTCAATAGCTGCCTTTCTTTCTTCCATTGACTGAACTAGTTCTGTAGCCTTATCTTCTAAACTTAAAACTTGACCATATAATTCAATTGTCTCTAAGATATCTTCATAACCATCCATAGCAGTAAGCATCATGTTTAATCCTAATGATTCTGCTGTTGCAACATCCTTCATGTTTAGACGTGCATGTCCAATTACTAAATCAGGCTCTAGACTTACAATCTTTTCGAAATCAATATTATGAGAATTCCCTACTTCTTCAATTTCTGATAATTCAGCTGGTACAACAGGACCTCGCACACTTGGTCGACCCACAATTTCTCCACCTAGAGCATGGACAATTTCCAGATCTGCTCCAACAACAGAAACAATTCGAACCGGTTTTTCATCAAACGTTAGCTCACGTCCTGCGTGGTCAGTAATCGTAACTCCTTGTGCAACTACCTCTTCTTCTACTTCTTCCACAACGTCCTCTGTTTCTGTCGATTCAGCGCTTGTACTCTTCACAGCCGTTTCATCTTGAGTAGAGCCAGTGGTTGTAGAAGATCCACAACCCGCTAATATAAATATGACCAATACACTTATGACAAACAAAAAACTTAAGCTCTTATTACGTTTCATATATGTACTCATCTTTCATCCTCCTAAAAATTCGATAGTTTTAACAATAATGATTCTCATTATCATTAAGTCACTTTTAAAAAAGCATGATATTCATGCTGACAAATCTAATTCAATCTTCTTTTCTATATCACATAATTATCCCTATAACTCTTTGTAACTTCTAGTGATTCATAAAGACCGGCTACAATATAGTCCTCTCTCTCATTCCAAATTCTCCACCCATGTCCTTTAATGTAGTTACAAGGTGTAATTTGCATATGCTCTACAGAAACTTGAGAAATGGTACTAATGCCAGCTTTATTTTGTGTAGAAGTTGAATAGATAATACCGTCACTTTCAGTTAAGTCTAAGAAACTCTGATTCTCATTTCCAAGACACGTCTCCCAAAGGAGTTGATCAAACGAATGGGAAAGACTACAAATTTCTATTTTTCCTACATCACTTCGACAAGAGCCAGTTGCCACAATTAATTGATGATCAAATGTAATCATTGAGGAAATCATTTGCTGCTTTTCTGTTTTGATCTGTTTCATACTCTGAGTTAGTAAATCAAAGCACCATACTCCCCCGTATTTTGGATGAATTTTCGTCCCAATTAAAAGCTTGTTCTTATACAGACAAATGGAACGGATAGAGGGAGCATTTAAAAATTGATAAGGATAATAGGTAGTCCATGTTTCCCCTGAATTTGTGGAGAGGTATATAACCTTTTCACCATGTGTAATGACGAGACCTGATGAATGAGCAACAACACTCCATATAGTTGCCTTTGTTGGAAACTGTTTGATTACCCAATTTCCCCCTTCATCACTACTGCTTATAAATAGTCCATTATCACCTACACCATAAATATGTCCATTACTACAAGTTAGATCACGAATTGTTCGTCCGGTATAATGTAATGAACGCTTCCAAGTACCTTCACTTTTGATAAACAAACCTTCCTTTGTTGCAAGAATGCTGTTACCTTGTTTAGATTTTGTCACTGCAGTTGCGCTCATTAGTTTTTCCATAAACTTACACCTCTATTAGACTAGCAAAATTTACGGCAAAATCTACACATCTATCAATTTCTTCTTGTGAATCAGGTGTGAACTCGACTTTCAGCCCTTCCTGAATAATTTCGGCATTACACTCTTTTAATCTATTTTCAAATAATACGACTGCCTCACAAAATTTTGGATACACCGTATCACCTGAACCAAATACGGCTGCTTTTTTTCCCGTAAGATCCAACGTTAAGAGTTCTTCATAGAAATCTTCTGTTTCATAAGGTAGATCCCCATCTCCCCATGTATAAGACCCGATTAAGATGCCGTCATAATTGAGGACATCATTTACATCCATATGCTCAATTTCCAAAACATCAATTTCATGTTCAAAAGGCTCTATACTCACCTTTAGTAAATCCGCGATTTCTTCCGTATTGCCTGACATGCTAGCATATGCAATTACAACCTTTGCCATAAATCAACCTCCACTTAATAATGATAATCATTCTCACAAGTAATAATATATCAATAATGATAATCATTTTCAACTAGATATTTATAAAAAATTTTTTTTCAATCTAACAACATATTTTATAAACAAAAAAAGGTTCCTCACCTACGTCGATTTACTTATCGGCTCAAGGTAAGTCACCTTTTAAAATTGGTATACATCTTCTATTTCTCAACCATTTATGTCCCGGTTTTGTCTACTTCTTCTTATAAACCGTTAACTTATCTTCAGCTGTTTTACGAGCTTTTGCTTCAGGTACTTTATCAAAATAGCCCATGTGTAAGAAACCGACAATTTTTTCACCAGGATTTACACCTAACAGGTGACGAACTTTAGGATCATAGATATGAGGATTCGTTTTCCATACCACTCCTAGTTCGCGTTCCCAAGCTAGCAGCTGGAAATTTTGAATTAGCGAGCTCACTGCTGCAAAGTTTTCTTCCCACTGTTTTTGCCTTGGGTCCTCCTCCATAATTACAATCAGATAAGCTGTTGGCTGACTGAAGTAGTTTCTTCTATTCTCTTTCATATCTGCTGGAAAGGTTTCTACTAAATCTTGTACAAACGCTTCCTTTTCCTGTGCAGAAACAAATATAAAGCGCCAAGGTTCTCTTAATCCATGGTTGGGTGCCCATATGGCATCATTTAAAATCTCGAGCACAATCTCTTGTGAAACGTCCTGATCTGTATAACCGCTTTTAATTGAACGTCGTTCACGAATGATTGTTGCTAAATTTGATTTAGTTAATCCCATCATCTACTTCTCCTTTATTATTAAACTAAAACGAGTTTGTTCTAAAGTTTTATCTTATGTAAGTTGTTTCTTTGGTCTTTCAAAAGTAGTTCATTGATACTAAAAGCATTGGATGTATAATTTATAATTTATAATTGATAACAATTATCAATAAAACCCTATTCAAATATTACCGACAATGATTATCAATGTCAATATTTGTTTGCTTTTTTATATACAGTTGTAGTTTCTCCAACAGTTACAATAACCAAAAAAACGTTACTTTTAATAAACAAATTTAAAATCATATGTATTTCACGTTAAAATAACGAACATTAATTGTTTACTTATTAAAAAAGTTCGTATATAATCAGTTTTGGAGTTACACATATCATAAGAAAAACATTCGTATATTCTTAGTATCATGGTCTAAGAGTTTCTACTAGGAGCCGATAATTCCTAACTACGAATGGGTAGGCTTTACTATACCCATTTTTAGTTAGGTTTTTCTATTCTATTTAATTAGGTGGTATGTTGAGAAATCGCATATTACGAGTTATTACTTACTACTTAAATTCTTACTTAGGAGTGTAGATCATGGAAAATGTATTTGATTATGAAGATATTCAGTTAATCCCCGCGAAATGTGTTGTAACAAGTCGTTCTGAGTGTGACACCACAGTAACACTAGGAGGGCGTCAATTTAAACTTCCTGTAGTACCCGCTAATATGCAAACTATTATTGATGAAAAAATAGCCTACTATCTTGCTGAGAATAATTATTTTTATATTATGCATCGATTTGAACCAGAAAAGCGGATTTCATTTGTGAGAGATATTCAGTCTAAAGGGTTCTTTGCATCGATAAGTGTTGGTGTGAAAGAAGACGAATATCAATTTATTGAAGAGCTTACTAAAGAACAACTTACGCCTGAATATATTACAATTGACATTGCTCATGGACATTCAAATGCAGTCATACAAATGATTCAACATATAAAAAAGCATCTACCTGGAAGCTTTGTCATTGCAGGTAATGTAGGAACACCTGAAGCAGTTAGAGAACTTGAAAATGCTGGTGCTGATGCGACAAAAGTAGGAATTGGTCCAGGTAAAGTATGTATCACTAAAATTAAAACTGGGTTTGGCACTGGTGGCTGGCAACTAGCAGCACTTCGCTGGTGTTCAAGAGCGGCAAGTAAACCGATTATTGCTGACGGTGGAATACGTACACACGGTGACATAGCTAAGTCTATTCGTTTCGGTGCAACAATGGTCATGATTGGATCCCTTTTTGCGGGACATGAAGAGTCTCCAGGTGAAACCGTTGAGAAGGATGGTAAGTTTTATAAAGAATATTTTGGTTCAGCTTCTGAATTCCAAAAAGGCGAAAAGAAGAATGTCGAAGGAAAAAAGATGTTCGTTGAACACAAAGGTTCCCTTCAAGACACTTTAACTGAAATGGAACAAGATCTTCAGTCCTCTATTTCTTATGCTGGGGGAACCACGGTAGATGCGATTCGCCACGTTGATTATGTAATTGTAAAAAATTCGATTTTCAATGGTGATAAAGTGTTTTAATTAGATTTATTCAAGACAAAAACCAGCTTCCACATGATTGGGAAGCTGGTTTTTAATTAACACACCATAAAAAGAATTTTTTCAATGGAAGATGCCTCTGTACTTCTGACTCCAACTTTAGAAACTTACATGTACTATCTATTTAAATAGCAAACACATGATTACCGATTTTTTTGATGATTTTTCGTTCACGTATCCAATGATCAGATGCTGTTTCAGGGTTATAAAAATACAGTGCCTCTAATTCGTGTTTTTCTTCAATTAAGGCTTCTTCAACTGCTTGAACTGATTCTTGGTCAGCGGGTTGTTGAATGGAATTATTTTGAACAGGTTCAAACTGATTCTCTTCATATATAACTTCCTTAATTGAGTCTGGGAACTTCTCGTCTTCTACTCGATTTAATACCACTTCTGCTACTGCTACTTTTCCTGAGTATGGTTCGCCTTTTGCCTCGGCTGTAACAAGGCGTGCAAGTAATTTCTTTTCATCCTCTGAAACTAATACTTTATGATTTTTCATTTCTTCCTCATTAAGATGTTTATTAGAAAGCTCCTCTGTTAGAAACTGATAGGTTGGCATTTTTTGGCCAGCTAGATCTTGTTCATATAGCTTCTTCAATGTCAGTTTGGTTTGTTGTTCTTGTGATGATTGATTAATCATAGTCGCGGATGAAACGATTAAACTAATAGCCAATATTAAAATCGTTAAGAATCGAATGGATGTATTCATCTCGTTACCTCCTGTTTTGTTTTTTGGGAACAGGCCTATAACTAGGGTAACATACTCACCGATTAATTCCTTAGTAGATGATTGGTCGTATTATGACAGGCATATGACAAAGATGACGTTCCCTTATCAAAACAATAACAACCCTCAAAAACCAACATAATTCTACAAATTATATAGCAAGAAAAAGAAATGAGGTATGGTTATGTTTTCTACAGCTGAAATTGGAATTGATTTAGGAACTGCAAATATATTGGTCTATAGTAAGGGGAAGGGTGTTGTACTTAATGAACCTTCAGTTGTTGCTATTGATACGAATACAAATAAAGTAGTAGCTCTTGGCCATGAGGCAAAACGAATGATTGGTCGAACACCAGATAACATTGAGACAATAAGACCTTTAAAGGATGGAGTAATCGCAGATTATGATATTACAACTTCCATGCTAAGAACCATCATGAAAATGACGTCAAAGAAGCTTGGAATGTCATTACGTAAACCAAATGTGGTTATTTGTGCTCCTTCAGGTGCTACATCTGTTGAAAAAAGAGCCATTGAGGATGCTGTTAAAAGCTCGGGGGCAAATCAAGTTTTCTTGATAGAAGAACCAGTTGCGGCAGCAATCGGGGCAGACTTGCCAGTAGATGAACCTATCGCAAATGTTGTAGTGGACATAGGTGGTGGTACAACTGAGGTTGCAATTATCTCTTTCGGAGGAATTGTCTCATGCCAATCCATCCGTGTTGGCGGAGATCAATTTGATGATGATATTGTTCAATTTGTTCGTAAAAAGTACAATCTACTAATTGGTGAGCGTACTGCTGAGGAAATGAAAATCGAGATTGGGTATGCCTTAGTTAAGCATGAAGAAGTCAAAATAAATATTCGTGGACGTGATTTAGTCACCGGATTACCTAAGACGATTTCTGTTTCATCCTATGAAATGCAGGAAGCAATGCAGGATTCATTACTACAAATTCTAGAAGCCATTCGGGCAACACTTGAAGCCTGTCCCCCTGAACTAATTGGGGATGTTGTTGATCGTGGTGTCTTATTAACTGGTGGTGGTGCGCTAATGAATGGCCTTCAAGATTGGTTAAGAGAAGAAATCGTCGTCCCTGTTCATATTGCACCAAACCCCCTAGAATCTGTTGCAATAGGAACCGGAAAATCGTTATCCATCATTAACAAGCTTTTACAAGCAGCAAGATAATCAGGAGAATAACATAAAAAGCTGTTTATGTCAGGGGCTATTACCATGACATAAACAGCTTTTTTTATTTTCTATACCATTAATTAACAGCCCTGTTAAACCTTGTTCTTTAAAAGAATCAAAATAAAGTACAATTTGTATAGGACATAGTATTTTTATTAATTTTGCAATAGTTGAGATGATATCTTTTGCTCTACTACCTCTGCTAGCTCATTTATATTCCATTCGTTATAATCCTCACTGAATATAGGTGGATGAATAATGATATTAACATCACCAGGTTGAAAACGGGATCCCTTTTCTTCAAATAATCGATAAGATCCCTCAATTGTGATGGGTACGATTGGAACCCCTGATTTTGTCGCAAGTCTAAAGCTCCCAGACTTAAAAGGGGCAACAGGGCCGCCTTTACTTCTAGTACCTTCTGGAAAAATAACCATTGAGTGACCTTTTTTTAGTAGCTCAGCTCCTTCTTTCATTGCTCTTACAGATTGCCTTGCGTCTTTTCGATCCATAAAGATACACGGAAGCACTTCCATCCAATCTGAAATGATCGGTAATTTCTTCACTTCAATCTTAGAGATGAATCCGATTGGTTTCTTAATGTATCCAATTAACAGAGGAATATCAAAGTTGCCTTGATGATTTGAAACAAACAGAACAGGTCCATCTGGAATAAGATCTTCACCCGTTACTGAAATGCTTGCCCCTGTTGTTTTCACAACACCCATTGCCCATCTTTTAGGTACGTCATGAACAAGTTCGTCCCTTTCTTGGATAGATAAGTTCTCAAAAGTACTTCGCTTCCACTTTAGTAAGGTAGGAATTGAATAAATTAAATACAGCCACATATAACCAAAACCATAAATTGTTCGTAACATAGTTTGTTCTCCATTCATATACGAGAAAGTAACTCTACTTTATCTCGTTAAAAATCATTTATATATTTATCTTTTTATATACTGCCTTATAGCAGGGCTATTTGTCTATAATTACTTTTACTGATAGAGAAAAAACTGCAGATCAAGATCAAATATCTTGTTCTGCAGTTCTTTTTGTTAGTATTTGATAGTAAAACAATATCAATATTGATCGGCGAGTTCCCTTTATTCCCATCTAAAAGTGCGACTCGCAATCATGAAAGCAACAATTGCCCATCCAGACAGGATTAATCCTTCAACCCAAAGCCCTGTAAGAGGTGTCCCCACATTCATTGTTTCACGGAGAGCCGTGCTTAAATGAGCGATTGGGAGAATTTTTACGATTGGTTGAAGAAACTCTGGCATGTTGCTGATCGGAAAAAAGACGCCACCGAGGAATAGCATCGGAAACGTAGCAAAGCCTGCAATGGGTCCTGCACTCTCAGGATTTTTAGCAATACCTGCGATGATAAAACCAAGTGCCATGAAAGCAAGGGTCCCTAGAATGACGAATCCTATTAGCACTAGCCATGAACCACTAACATTCACCCCGAAAATTAAGTTTGCCACTAATAAAACAAGTAAAGCTTGAAAGCCATTTAAGAAGAGTCTAGCCGTAATTTGAGCTGCTATAAATGTAGATGCCTTCAATCTAGTGCCTTGCATTCTTCTTAAAATACCACGCTCACGCCAAGCAGAAATCTGGCCCGCAACACCATTCATATTATTACTCATAATCATCATGGCGACAATTCCTGGTACTAAAAAGTCAATGTACCCAATATCAAGAGCACGAATGCCTTTTGACTCAATTTCAACGATAGGCATATAATTTGTAGCTTCCTTGCTCCATTCATCGATCGTAGCATTCACAACGGTGAGTCCTAGCTGTGAAGCGGACATATTTGTCTCATTATAGTATACAGGTAAAGAATAAGTTGGATCATTTTCTGCTCTGTTCAAAACAGATTCTCCATAGCCTATTGGGAACTCCATCACAATTTGCACATCGCCTTTTTCTAGAGAGTCAAGAGCTGAAGTTAAATCATCAGATTCATTCACGTCCATTGCTTCATTTTCTTTCAAAAGAGTAATGAGTTCTTCCGAAGCAGTTGTATCATCATGGTCAACAATCGTAAGTGAGATTGAGATACCGCCACCCTTACCAACAAAAGATCCTAATGCAATCATTAGAATAAGTGGAAAAAGCAGGGTAAAAAAGAGCACTTGTCGATTACGTGAAAAGATTCGGAGCTGCGCTAGTGTTAATTGCCAGTATGCTTTCATTCTCGTAAGCTCCTTCCTGTCATGTGAATAAAGACATCCTCTAATGTTGCTGTTCTTGTTTGCAAATCTTGTAGATTGATGTTTTGGTTTGATGCTTGTTGAATCAAGTCAGTTAACGTTAACTGAATAGAATCTGTGTATAATACATATCGTTCGTTTCGATTGCTCACTTGCTTTACACCCTGTAATGAATGTAAGAAAGAAGCATCTTCATTATGTAAAAGTGAAAACTCAACCGCACTATCTGATTGAAGGTTTCTCACTAACGTCGTAGGTGTATCTAATGCAATAAGCTGACCTTGATCCATAATGGCAATCCGATCACAAAGCACATGTGCTTCATCCATATAATGTGTGGAAAGAACTACTGTTTTCCCTCTAGATTTCAGTTTTTCAATGATGTCCCATAATGTCCTCCGTGCTTGAGGATCTAAACCTGTTGTTGGTTCGTCAAGAAACACAATTTTAGGGTCATGAATAATTGCCAGCGCAATGGCTAATCTCTGTTTCTGACCACCAGAAAGGTATTTAATTCTGTCTTTCTTCTTTTCAGTTAACAACACTTCTTCTATTAATTCTGATATTGATACATGACTTGGATAAAAGCTAGCATACATCTCCATAATTTCCTGAACTGTCAATAACTCAAACAGTGAAGTGGACTGGAGCTGAACACCTATTACTTCCTTTACTTTTCCAATTTGCTTACGAATATCAAAGCCAGCTAGTCTTGCTGTTCCTCCATCAGGTTTCCGAAGTCCAACAAGCATTTCAATCGTTGTAGTTTTCCCTGCACCGTTAGGCCCCAGTAGCCCAAACACCTCTCCTGCTTTAACTGTGAATTTCACATTATTAACAGCGGTGTGTTTTTCATATCTTTTTACTAATCCATCAACTTCAATCATATCTATCGTCATCCTTGCTCACACCTTTCAATGCTAAAGAAAAACCTCTACACATTGAGTAGAGGTCATTATCTGTATTATACGCGATGGTAATCTCCACGCCAATTTTCTACCAGTTGTTTAATTTGATTAGGTGTTAAATTATCATTTACTGCTTTTTCGACCATACTAGGAAATTCTTCATCACTTGCAAAACGTAAGGCGATTAACTGTTTCATAGTAATTCGAGAATCAAGTCGTTTCCCCGTTAAAACATAGTAACGAAAGTTTTCTTCAGAACGAATAATGCGATCCTGAAGTTTTAACGCATAAAGTCTTAATTTTGCAATGATAAGGAAAAACAAAACAGCTCCAACGAACAACAGTAGACTAGATATTGAAAATCCATTTACGATTTGAATGATTCCAAGAATGACAGTGAGTAAAGCCAGTGGAGCCAATACGTAATGGAAAAGCGGATCAATCATAGCATGTTTTTTGTAATTCTGTTCCAATCTTTACACCTACCTATTTGGACTTAGATTATGTATCTCAGTCTCTATTATAAAGGTGATTTCTTGAAAGGTATACTTTTAAGTTTGGTTATCCCTACATCAGCTTGTATTACATTACCTTGTTTGAAGCTTTCGTATATAGGGTAGATATCTATAAAGAATTACTATACATTACGAGCTTTTATCTTAGAATACTTTATAATATAAATGAAACTAGACTAGTTTAAACAAATGGTTATTGTGACCTTTAGTTTTAAAAAGGTAAAGGTTTGAGAGGAGTAAATACAATGAATCAATATGAATTAATTATTATAGGTTCGGGTACGGTTTCCAATGATGGACTTCAAGAGGCACTTTCTGCTGGACTTACGAAAATCCTTGTGGTAGAGGAAGATCGTATAGGTGGAACTTGTTTAAATTATGGTTGAATGCCAAAAAAGGCCTTGGTAAGGTCTATGGAAGTATGGAATAACATTCAACAAGCAGAGGAATTTGGGGCTAATGTTTCAGATGCTACTCTAAATTGGACTAGAGTGATAGAGCGAAAGAATACGATTATAAACAAATTCACCAGTGGGAAAGAACCTAAACTAAAAAAACTAGGTGTTGAATTTGTAAGAGGGCATGCTAAGTTTGCATCCCCTACCTCGATTAAAGTTGGGGACTCAGAATACTATGGAGAGCGCTTCCTCATTGGAACAGGCTCCAAACCCTCCACTCCTGCTATTAAAGGAATTGAGCACGCTGTTACAAGTAAGGAAATTTTAAATCTAACTTCCTTACCAAGCTCTATTGCCATTCTTGGTGGTGGAGTTATTAGTCTCGAATTTGCTTATATTTTGGCGAGTGCAGGAGTAAACGTGACGATTGTACTAAGAGGGAATACCTTATTAAAAACCATGGACAACGAGACATCTGAACTTGTCCTTAATATGACAAAAGAACGTGGAATTGAAGTGAAAACAAATGTTCATACTGAGTCTGTTCTTAAACATGGAGATGGCCACTATACACTAATTGGTCAAGTCGATGGAAAAACATTGGAGCTTGAAACAGAAATCGTGATGAATGCAACAGGACGTACTCCACAAGTAGATGGATTAGGTTTAGAAAATGCAGGAGTACGTTATTCTGATAAGGGAATCCATGTAAATGAATATTTTGAAACCACAGCCTCTGGTATTTATGCAGCTGGAGATGTTATCGGTGGCTTAATGCTCACTCCTATCGCGACTTATGAGGCTAAACTAGCGATTCGTAATGCGATTAGAGGGAATAAGGAAAAAGCGGATTATACGCTTGTACCTCATGCAATTTTTACGATGCCTCCTATTGCAAATATTGGGTTGTCTGAAGAAGCGGCTAAGGAAAAAGGAATTGAATACAAAGTATATAAATCTTATTTAAAACATAGTGCAGTTGCAATCATATTAGGCGAAGAAGCGGGATATATAAAAATACTCACAGATAAGGAAACGGGTCAGATCATTGGCTTTCATATGGTCGGAATACATGCAGATGAAATCGTCCACTCTATGGCAATTGCAATGAAGGCCAAGTTTACAATCCATGACCTAGCTGAAATTATCAACGTTCATCCTACTATTTCTGAAACGTTAATGCTAATGGCAGGTAAATAAAAGAATAGTTAAAAACTACTTAGATAGCTCCTAAGTAGTTTTTTAGTCTTAAACCTTTCGGAATAAGCTTGTTACAAAAAAAAGGCACTAAAATTCAGTACCTTGTTTACATGTTTATAATCTATTTAGTAAAATCAATTCTCAAGTGCAAAGGTAACTCCTGTCAGTTCTTCTGATCGATGCCAGAGCCTATCCATTACTTCTCGATTAGCTGCTGATTGATGAGGCTTCTCAATGGCTGGAAAGCCCTTTCGATTTCCAGCCCCATTGGGACCAATGTATTCTCCACCCTGTAAATCTGGATGGGTAGCAGAATATAAGATAGGTAATGCACCTTTTTCAGCCGACTGAGAAATTAAAGGTAATAACAGCTTTACAAACCAAGGGGATGTCTCTCTTCCTAATCTAAATAAATTGGTTGAAGAAATTCCAGGATGACACCCGATACTCTTTATGTTGGAACTCGCTTCTTTTAATTTCTCATCCAATGCTATTGCAAAGTAAAGATTAGCTAGTTTACTCTGTCCATAAAACTTCCCTGCTTTGTATCCTTTTTCTCCATCCAAGTTATCAAAATAAATTTCAGCACCTCGATGGGCAATAGAGCTAAGTGTAATAATCCTAGCATCCTCAGTCTTCTTAAGAACGGGAAGCAGAAGTCCCGTTAGCGCGAAATGCCCCAAGTGGTTTGTTCCAAATTGAAGTTCAAATCCATCCTTAGTCTTTGAAAATGGAGGAACCATCACTCCAGCATTGTTGATCAACATATGCAATTGATTATATGTAGCTTGAAAGCTTTCAGCAAATCTTTTTATACTTTGTAAATCCCCTAAATCTAGGGACATAACTACCAAACGAGAAGAGAACTCTGTCTTCGTTTGAGATATAATAAATTGTTTAGCTTCTTCGCCCTTACTCAGATTACGAACAGCTAAAATCACATTTGCTCCTCTTTCTACAAGGGCCTTAGCTGTCTCAAGCCCAAGACCACTATTCGCTCCTGTGATGATCGCAATCTTACCTTCTTGGCTACTCATTTCTTTAAGGGTCCAAACCACTTTTCTCCACACTCCTTTTTCACTTCACAGTTAAGCAATGGTTATTTTCCTAATCAAACGTTACGGAGTTTGACTTAGGATCTATTTGATAGATTACATCTTTTCTCTCAACGATGATTCGAATCTTATTCCTTAAATCTTCTTGATCCGTAATAGCACTTAGTAACTCTTTTGCAGGATTAATCGCTACTGGATTTCCTACATATTTAAACATGGTGATATCACCATTTGTATCACCATAAGCGTAGCTTTGGTCCAGGTCGATGTCATGCTTCTCGACCATTTCTTGTATGGTCTTCTCTTTATTCACAGAATCCCACATCGGTTGGACCTTACCGTTGAAAAATCCTTTTTCGTCTATATGATAGGTTGACCCACGATAATCCGTTGCATGATATTTTTCAGCCATTTTAGATACTAGAAAATCTGGACTCCCGGAAATAAATATTACCTTGTCACCATTTTCCAAATGCCATTTTATTTGCTTTCTGGTGTATTTATACACTCGATCTGCTTTTAAACGGATTACTTGTTTTGCAATAAACTCGATATCTTCTTTTGAAACATTTGTTAGATGTTCAACATAAATTTTACTTACATCTAGAAGGTACACATCATAATTACCTTGGCGCTTGTCCCAATCTTGAAAAGTGTGCTTCACTTGTTCGTGCCAAACAGATGGCGATATAATTTCATACTTAATCATTCTTTTAAAATGTTCAATTAATAATGAATCACGATAAAACGTTCCATCAATGTCAAAGAACGCTGCTCTATTTTTGGTCATTCCGTTTTCTCCTTATTAGCGATTGATATCTGTCTTACCTACTATTTTATAAAACTTTTAGGTGTTAGTCGAATACGAGCTACTCGTTAGCAATCCACCTGCATTTCATTTAAAATGATGAACAAAGAATATGTAAGGAGATGCAGGTTTGGTACAAGAAATAATTCTTAATAATATACCAATTAAAGTAGAGAGTTATAAAGAAGACAATATTGATGGTTTAATTAAGATTTCAGTAGATTTCAAAGTTACAAGTGACGAGTATCATGACATTACTACGTTACTTTATAATGGAACATTCGAAGTAAAAGTACTTCCTAAGGGTTTTACCTTTCAAGGAACTATTACTCAATACTCAACTTCGTTTACTAATTTATACGAGAAAAATCAAGTTGGAGTCTTCAGCTTGAGCCTTCTTGAAGTAAAGCATTAAGAAAGAAGGAGAAAACACATGAGACTAAGCATTTTAGATCAATCTCCGATATCCTCCAACCAAACAGCCCGTGAGGCATTAACTAATTCTATGAAGTTAGCACAAGCTGGTGAGGCACTTGGATATACTCGATATTGGATTGCAGAACATCATGATCTACCAGGACTCGCCTGCCCTGCACCTGAAGTGATGTTAGGTTATATTGGTGCACACACTAATACGATTCGAATAGGATCTGGAGCTACATTACTTCCCCATTACAAACCATATAAAGTAGCTGAGACCTACAACATGCTAGCAACGTTGTTTCCAGATCGAATTGACTTAGGAATCGGACGAGCTCCAGGGGGATCAGCTGAAGCAACGAATGCATTAAATGATAATTTCCTACAAAAGGTTTATGATATGCCAAACTCAGTAAAAGAATTGCTACATTTTATACACAATGATCTCCCAAGTGATCATCAACATGCAAAAGTGACTGCATCACCATTACCCAAAAAACCTCCTGTGCTGTGGCTTCTTGGAACAAGTAAAAAAAGCGCGATACTAGCGGCTGAAAATGGCTTGTCCTATACGTTTGGTAAGTTTATGAGTGATCAAGATGGGATAGAGATAATTAAGCAATATCGAGACTCTTTTAAACTGAGAAAAAAGGATCAGAAGCCTGACGTAATCTTAACTGTATCGGCCTTTTGTGCGGAAACTACTGAACAAGCAGAAGAAATAGCTACAAGTGCACTTGTATGGTCGCTACAACTACAAAAAGATGAAGGACACCGTGGGATTCCTTCTATTAAAGAAGCAATGTCTTACGAACTAGATGAGAAAGAAAAGGAATCTATAAAGCAGATAAAAAGCAAGATGATCATCGGCTGCCCTCGAGAAGTAAAGCAAGGACTTGAGCATTTACAAAAGACATATCAAGCAGATGAAATCATGATGATCACGAATACACATAGATTAGAAGATAAAATCCGATCTTATGAATTAATTGCCCAAGAGCTTGAACTTTAGCAAAAGTGCCTTCCATAACGGAAAGGCACTCTTTTTATGTGATCGTTACAGATTTCCTTGGTACTAAAAAAAGCAGTCCTTATCATATTTTTTATAAGAGAAAGGAGTGAGAATAGTGAAAAACGTTAAGGTAAGATTACGCCCCATTGTTAGTAAACTAAATTTGCCAACGGTTATTAAAACAACGATTCTCCCTGGTGAAACTGTTGAAAGATTATTTATTGCAACACAGGTAGGAGAAATTTTTTATATAAGTGACAAAGGCTTAAGTGCTTTTTTAGATATTCGTCCCCAAATCATAAAATTAGGTGAAAAGCGTGGTGGTTATGATGAACGAGGATTGCTTGGGCTCGCATTTCATCCTCAATTCCAGTATAACGGTTTATTCTATCTTCACTATTCAGTAGCTGGAACACAAGGTCCTGGTGCTCTTTCTGACTCTTTTGAGCCTAACCCGTGTGATCCAAGTACCATAAATCTAAGCTGGGAAAATAGGGAAACTCAGTATGACCATATTGATACTGTGGAAGAATGGATTCTACAACCCAATCGTCAGCCTCAAAAACGACGAACACTATTAAATCTGAGAAGGCCATTCTTTAATCATAATGGGTTTAATAGCTTAAATTTTTCACCTGAGACAGGAAGACTTGTATTAACAACTGGAGATGGTGGATCAGGGTTTGATCCATTTAATTTGAGTCAGGATAACATGGAAATAGCCGGTAAGATCATTGAAATTGACGTTAGTAAGAATATAACGATGTACAATCCACCTATTATATCTCGCTTTAATGAGCTACCAACATATATTCAAGAAACACTCACCGTTATTGCTAAAGGGGTTCGAAATATACCAGGTATTGCATTTCAAAGATATTATAATGAATATATTAAATATGTCGGTAATGTTGGACAAGAATTGGTCGAGTCCATTTTCTCGTTTGTTCACTATAAACCTATTCCAGTTACTCAGCTTGTTCAAGCTTCCTCTATGAACACTGAAGCTAATCTAGACGGACTTATTAACTTCGGATGGCGTGGCTGGGAGGGGGATTTTCCTACTTCAATGATTAGGGACTGTTCAGGAAATGCAGATTTAGATGAGAAAACGATAACTTATTACAAGGAAGCAGTAAAACTATCGAAGAAACACCTACCTCCCTTAACTACTTACTACCATCAAGACCCTAGACTAGATAAATTTGAAGGAACTGCACTTACAGGCGTTCAGCCTTATATGGGAATTGAGATTCCAGATATAACGGGAGCAGTTGTGTTTACTGATATCTCCCAAATCGGAGAAGATCCTGCTAGAGGGGCTTTAGCTTATACCAAGGTAAGATCAGATGGGATATCAAATGATTATGGAGTAATTGAAACTAATCATGAATCTGGCTCTCAATCAGCATATTATGTAAGCTTAGGAACGAATCTGAACCAAACTAGACTTTTCTTAGGTGTATATGGATCTATGAAAGTAACTGATTTAAATAAAGGAACTGTATATGAAGTTGTGTCATAATTTATATCCATACAAAAATGGCACTCACATCTGAGTGCCATTTTTATCTGATTAATTAGCAAATTATAAAGTCATATCTACTTCACGTAGTTACGAAGTTTACCTATTTTCTCGACTTCAACTACTACTGTGTCTCCTGATTTCATTGGACAACTCCCTGAAGGTGAACCAGTCGCTAATATATCTCCCGGCTCAAGCGTCATAACCTTTGAAATCCAACTGATCAGGAAAGGAATTGAAAATGACATCTCATTTGTATTCCCATCTTGGACAACTTCTCCGTTTAAAGTAGTCACAATTCTTAGGTTTGTCGGATCTATGCCTGTAACAATATGGGGACCTAATGGACCAAACGTGTCGAAGCCCTTTCCTCTTGTAAATTGGGGATCTGATTTAGTAAGGTCTCTTGCTGTCACATCATTAAAAATGGTACAGCCAAAGACATAATCTAATGCATCTTCTTCTTTTATATTTTTCCCGCGTTTTCCGATTACGAGTGCTACTTCTCCCTCTAATTCAACCTGGTTTGTTAAATCAGTAGATGGAAGAATGATTTCTCCCTCATCCGGAATGACAGAAGAATATGGCTTTAAAAACAAAAATGGTTCACGAAGATTTGCTTCTCCGCCAGTCTCTTCTGCGTGTGCGGCATAAGTCCAACCAAAATTAACAATTTTTGAAGGAACTACTGGTTCTAAAACCTTTACTTCACTATATTTAAGTCTTACGCCATCGTATTTTAGTTCATTATTAACTATTTCATTAAAATCACTAGACAATTGGATAATCTCATCATTTTCTAGCATTCCATAATGTACTTTATTGTTGTTCTGATACCGTACGATTGTTTTCACTTGTTGTATTGTTTTCATTTTAAAGACGAACTCCCTTACAAACTTGATGATTGTACTTGTTTGCTATTTTTATTTTATTCATTGTTAACGTATCTTGATTGTACGCCTTTTTTATAAGGTTATATTAACCTTGTTGTTGATTTTCGTTTCAGGACACTCGCGTCCTTCCACTACAATCTGCAGTGCAAAATATCAACACTGGTATTAACCCAGCCTTTTATAAAAAAGTTAGCTTTGATAATTTCAGTATTCCCATTATATTTAACTTTGCAAGAATTGAACAGGTTATAAAATTTATTCATGCCTTTTGTAATTCTTCCGTATCATGATACTTGTAAAATTGAGATCGTTCAATATTAAACATTTAAAATTTATTTTGTCCATAAAGATTATACCCACTTAATGTTAAATCGCAAGCTCATTCTTATAGGAACATATTAATCTAAGAAAATTTAGTTTTACGTTTATTTAAAAGGGAAAATGTCGAGTAGTAATACGAATGGGTGAAAAATCATGATAAAAAAACTAAAGAATAGAACCACACTCGATGAGAAGACTATTCAAATTCAATTAAGGAAAAAGAAAATAATAATAAACAATCGTTATCGATTGATTTATTACTTAAACAACATTGTTCAAGGCTTTTTATATATGATAGGAAGTATTTTATTTTTATTAGAAGTGAACAGAGTAATTTCTATTTCTTGTTTTCTGGTAGGTAGTATCCTAATGGTTACCCGTTCACTTATTCATATTGTTAGAGATATTCATTTAATGAAATTTGATAAAAAAGAAACTTAAGCAGAACTTTGTTGCATAAACACTGAATGAACAACTTATATGATGATAAAAGGTATCAAGAGTACTCTCTCGATACCTTTTTCATTATATTTGGTCCTAACTTAATAGATTTTTTATAAATGGTCTTTACAAAAAATCAGTTATTCCCCCATACCATCAAGATTCTTTGACCCAAATTCTTCTAGCAAGGCGCGCACTTCATCTGTTGACTTTGTGTTCATCAGTTGATTTCTTAATTCACCTGCTCCTCGGAATCCTTTGACATAAATTTTGAAAAAACGATGAAGAGCTGTGAATTTACGAAGCTCTAAACCTGAATATTGATCATGGAGATCCATATGCAACCTAAGGAGGTCTAGCAATTCTTCACTAGTATGATCCTTTGGTTCCTTTTCGAAGGCAAATGGATTATGGAAAATACCGCGCCCAATCATCACCCCATCAACACCGTATTGTTGAGCAAGCTTTAAGCCTGTTTGACGGTCAGGGATATCCCCATTGATTGTCAAGAGTGTATTTGGTGCAACCTGGTCACGAAGTTTCTTAATTTCCGGTATGAGTTCCCAATGAGCATCTACTTTGCTCATTTCCTCTCTTGTACGTAGATGAATGGATAGATTAACAATATCTTGTTTAAATATGTGAGTCAGCCAGTCGCGCCATTCATTGATCTCCTTGAATCCAAGCCGTGTCTTTACACTTACAGGCAATCCGCCTGCTTTTGCTGCTTGAATTAATTCTGCCGCAACTTCTGGACGGCGAATTAGACCACTTCCCTTTCCATGTTGCGTTACATTAGGTACAGGGCAGCCCATATTGATATCTATTCCTTTAAACCCAAGTTCCGCCATACCAATACTCATTTGACGAAAGAACTCAGGCTTGTCCCCCCAAATATGGGCAACAATTGGTTGTTCATCCTCTGTAAAAGTCAATCGGCCACGAACACTTTTTCGTCCCTCAGGGTGACAATAACTCTCCGAATTTGTGAACTCTGTAAAAAATACATCAGGTCTAGCAGCTTCACTCACTACATGGCGAAAAACAACATCCGTCACTTCTTCCATGGGTGCTAATATAAAAAAAGGTCGTGGTAATTCACGCCAAAAATTATCGATCATCTTCAAATCCAAATCCTTTCATTATGGGATATGATTTAACCCTTTATCCCAAATTTAAACAACAACCTATCTCTTCTTCTTTTACACTTATACCATGCTTAAGCACTTTTTATCAAACTAATTGAAAATGTTTTTTTGTAGGTAATTATTGGAGTAATTCTGGACCATCCATGAAACTTAAAGTAGATCTTTTCAAATCACCTTTCTACAGAGCCATTTATTAACAAATCATTTGATGGTATTATGAAATAGCTATAAGAGGATAGTGGTATACACTTTATTTAGCAATGTTGGAGGTTTAGTATTGAAGCTAGTAAATCTAATAAAAAAATTAACGAAAAAACAATTCTATTTATATATCTTTTTAATCCTTTCTTTTGTCATCTCGATCACTTTTGTAAACAACAATTATTCATTCTACGAACAACCTATTGCAGAGGTAATTGAAACAGAATTAATAGATACTACTGAAATCAATGATATGTATGGTAATGAAGACATCCTGTACTCACAGAGAATCATCGCCATATTAAAGAATAGCGATTCAAAAGGAAAGCTTATTTATTTAACTAATGAATATTCATTATCGAAAGCGTATGACAATGAATATCAAGCCGGACAAAAAATTTTCGTGTCAATAGATCAGGTTAAAGTGGAAAATCAAGAATTAACCGGTACAATAAAAGAATTTAAACGTGATACATATGTATTAATCGCTGCATGGATTTTTATTTTTGCTTTAATAATCATTGGAAAAAAACAAGGTTTCTTTTCTGTTATAAGTTTAGCAGTAAATGCGATTTTGCTCTCATATACGTTAGATATATACATAAACCATCCAGAGATCAGTCTAGTATTGATTTGTGGTGCTAGTATTTTTTTATTTACTTGTACCTCCTTATTACTCGTTAACGGGTTTAATGAAAAAACATATTCAGCTATTATAGCAACCATCTTAGGAACATTCAGCTCCCTTTTCATTGCATATTCTGTTATTTGGATTACGTCGGGGAATGGCTTATTACAATTCTTATCAAGTCCTTACCAGATGGTGTTTATGGCGGGGTTATTTATTGGTTCACTAGGAGCAGTTATGGATATAGCGATTACCATGTCTTCTTCGCTCTTCAGCTTGTACGAAAAGAATAACCATATAACTCTAAAAGCGCTACGAACTTCAGGTAGGGAAATTGGAAAGGATATTATGGGTACGATGACTAATATTTTGTTTTTTATCTATATAAGTGGTTCCATCCCATTCCTTCTTTTATATCTCAAAAATGACTCTCTACTAGGGTTCACTCTATCCATGAATCTTTCCTTAGAATTGTATAGAGCCCTTGCAGGTGGAATAGGCATCGTGTTAACTATTCCGATTGGCATTTATACGACGATCTTTTTTATTAATAGAAAGAAGGCTAGATTATGAATGCATTAGTCTTATTATCAATCATATTATTTCTATTAATGACTGTAATTGGTGGAAGAAAAGGGATAAAGTCTTTTCTAGCTATATTCTTCAATTTTGGAGTATTGATGGTCATCATTTTTATTATGCTTGATCCCAAAATAAATATAATTATTTTAACATTAGTTGCATCTGTAGTGATAAGTAGTATTAATCTATTTTTTATTAATGACATTAATAGTAAAACAAAAACAGCTTTTCTCTCTTCAATCATTACAATCGTAATTTTATTTATTGGTATTGTTATAATAACTGAGAAATCAATGATTCAAGGATTTGCTGAAGAAGAAATTCGAGAACTTAGTGGGTTTTCACTTCATATCGGGATTGATTTTGTGAAGATCGGCATATCTGTCATCATTATGAGTACAATAGGCGCCATCATAGATGCTGCGATTGCTATTTCCTCTCCTATGCGAGAAATCCATTTTCATAATCCAACCATAAATAGAAAAGATTTGTTTAGATCAGGATTAAATATTGGTAGAGACATAATTGGTACAAGTACCAACACACTATTATTTGCTTTCTTTGGTGGGTTCTTAGGATTGTTCATCTATTTTAAAGATTTATCTTTCCCTCTAGGTGAAATTGTGAATTCAAAGATCTTTAGTGCTGAAATCATTACAATCCTTTGTGCTGGTATTGGGGTTATAATCGTTATTCCCATTACATCCTGGATTACCGCTTTAGTTTTAGTGGGAAAAGAGAAATAAGGCTGTGGTGGAATTCTTAGGTACTTGACGTATTCTTTTCCTCATCTATAATTCTGGGGTTATGTGGTTATATTTTTTTTTTGGACAATACAGATTGTTAATACATGAGAGAAGGCCCGTCCCAGCATTGGCATGGGCCTTATTTCTAAGATTCATTTTTTTGCTCATAGCTAAGTGTTGATAAACCGCTGGTTCTGGCATTTAAATAGAAAAAGACCTCTACCAAAAGGCAAAGATCTTCTAAACAGAGATCAGTAACCTGAAGTGACCGTGCCTCACATACAAATTACTAAATCTCCTTTACACTTACTACTCACACTTATTGTTATTGTTATCAGATTCTACATTAGTTTCAACCGTTTTCTTTTCCTTTGAAAGGAACCAACCACATAGTGCTATTAGTACAAGCGTGAAATAGAAGGAAATTTTCCATTCCGGTGACTTTGCAAATCCTGATGGTATAACAGCCAAGTCTGGATGTGATAATGTTAGTACCGCAAGCTTAATACCAACCATACCTACAATTACAAAGGCTGCAACCTCCAGCCCTGGTCTTGTTTGAAGAAGTGTAACAAAGTAGTTTGCAGCGAAACGCATAATAACCAAACCTATTAATCCACCTGCAAAAATTACAAGGAATTTTCCACCATCTAATCCACCTATATTTGGAAGGCTTGTGTTCGGAAGTACTACAGCCAAAGCAAAAGCTGCAAGGATCGCATCTATTGCAAAAGCAATATCAGCTAGTTCAACCTTAAAAACTGTCATCCAGAATCCTGATTTTTTCTTTTCTTTGATCATCCCAGCTTTTTGTTTTTCTTTATTGACAACAAGTTTTCGGAAAATATGATTTGCAGCAATAAACAAGAGGTAAACTGCACCTAATGCCTGAATCTGCCAAACATCCACAAGGAAGGAAATAGCAAATAAAGAAGCAAAACGAAATACAAACGCTCCTGCTAAACCATAAAACAATGCTCTTTTACGTTGCTCCTCTGGAAGATGTTTTACCATAATTGCGAGTACAAGTGCATTATCTGCCGCTAATAACCCTTCAAGAGCAATCAAAAGTAATAATACCCAAGCGTATTCTAGTATAATAGAAAATTCCACCTAACTACCCCCTAAATGTACTTTATAGTTTTATTAATTACAGTTTTCTTTATTTAGATAATGACGCTCTAGGATAATACTCCCAAAACTTAAAGATGTACTTTAGTCTAATTAAAATCATCAACATCTCTATCACCTTACTTTCTATCTTATAAATCTCAAAGAACAAATGTTATAGCTCTGAATTGTTGTTATAATACTGTTCTGAAATCGGGGAGGATTCCTCTGGTCCTCATTTACATATGCAAGCAACTGAACTTCAATAATGGTTAATAGGGTGAATGTGACAAATAGGTTCCGTATATGTTTTTTCAATAAAATCGTTTCTCCTTAAACAATAGTAATTACATATAAGAAATCGATTTTGTTCTTCTACACTCTTATTCTCCTTTATACGTTTAATTGGCTATCTCTGCTCATGTACTTCTCTTCAATTTGTTCCTCGATCTTTTCCATTTGTTCCTTGTCTTTTAATCATCCTCTCGGTTGTAGCCTATTATTAAAACAATTTTGTTAATGTTGGGTTTTACAATTTTTATCTACTCAGAGAGGAGAAAATAAAAACCCTCACCAGATTTTCGGTAAAGGTTTTTTGGGAACCAAAATGACCTCTACCACAAGTAAAGGTTTTTGAAAGAACAAAAAACCTCTACCAACGAGCAGAGGTTTTTAAAATACAAAAAGACCTCTACCAAACAGGTAAAGGTCTTGCTAACAACAAAATGTTGCTAACAAAGCCGAGAGTATAAACTCTGAAATGACGACTTTGTTATGAAAGCTACTCCCCTTTAGGAGAATTTATTATTTAATATAGTAAAGATATACTATTTTAATTTATCTGTCAATAAATATTTTCATTAACAACGTAGAACAAAAGGATGGTGTTCTAATAGCTCTTGTGTATAAAAGTTAGGGATTTTAAAATCTCTTAGAATCAAAAGTATCATGACAACCTACATTTAAGTGGTTAACCTCAAACCCACTACCGATATGATAATCAAAGCTATAAATAGAATTCGTCTCCAGTCTCTTGCTTCTCCATAAAACAGCATTCCTATGATCGCTCCACCTACCGTTCCAATCCCAGTCCAAACAGCATAGGATATTCCCAAAGGCAGGGTCTTCATAGCTAAACTCAGAAAACAAAAACTCATTATGAATCCGATCATTAATACAGTATAGGACTGTAAGCTTTTATCCTTAGCTACCTTATTCATCCCTGTAACTCCTACCACTTCAAACGTTCCAGCCAAAAGGAGATAAATCCAGGCCATTTTACATTGCACCTTCTTTCTTACTGGATTCACTTGTAACAAGTTTTAAGCCTACTACTCCAGAAAGTAGTAAGAGGATAAACATTACTTTCGTCCAACTAAACGGTTCCCCGAAAACCATCATTTCAATTACAACAGTCCCAGCTGTCCCTATTCCTGTAAAGATGGCATATACAGTTGCTACAGGCAGACGTTTTGTCGCCTTGATTAGCAAAGCAAACGATAAGTATATAAATAGGGCTGTACCCGCCCACTCAAGGATGTTATCTGAATACTTCAACCCTATAGCCCACAACACCTCAATAAAACCAGCAATTATAACAAATGTCCAATCTTTATTCATTACGTTTCCTCCGATTTAATTTAATCATAAGGAGAGTCCACGCCAATACAAATACCAGGAGGATTCTAGCCTTTTCTGCAAGCGTTCAGGACCTCCATATAACATTTCAACAATTATTCCATCATATATTCCTAAAAAGGCAGCAGTTGCTAATTTACCGTCGATTAATGAATTGACTTCTCCCTCTTCCATAGCCTTCTGTATAATCGGATACAAAAGTTCTTCCAATTTATCCAGGTATTCGTATACCATTTTCATCACTATTTCATTGAGATGACTTGGCGGAAAAAAAGCTGTTCGAATCCAAAATTTATTGGAATCCTTCATCTCATATCGTTCTATGCTTTCTAAAAGAAAATGATATAAGATTTCCTCGATTGGACGAGTCTTATTGATCTCTATAAAATTAATGACAAAAATAATTTCGTTTTCACTTGAGTCCTTGCATAACTTTAGAAACAGTTCATCTTTACCTTTGAAATGAGTATAAATAGACTGTTTTTTAATTCCCACATCCTCAGCAATATGTGCTAATGATGCACCTTCATACCCATTTTTTGCGAAATGTTTTAATGAAACTTCCTTAATTTGATTTGATGTCACTTTCAATCCTCCCGAACGGTCGTAAGGTAAACTTACCATCTAAACTATTTCTAGTCAATTATTTTCCCCTAAGAATAGTTAATAATTCTTATCCAGCTCATTAGATTCGTACAAATGTCTCCTACCGAGGAATGGAGATATTCATAGCACAGATAAAGTCTATGTGTAAAAATTGACGAAGTGCAAATAAAAGACAAGAATCAATGTGAGTGCACATTGACCCTTTTCCATATAGGTTTTAGTACTTTATCCATAAAACAATATAATGAGTTTTTGCTCTTTAATTTTCAATCACAATAAATGATCAAATTCCTAATAAGTCAAGTATCTAATAGATTAGTATTCTATTAATGTATGTTGATTTCACTAGATTTCGTTATTTCTTAAAGGATGCTGTATTCTAAAATAATCTCTGATTCTTCTAATAATTCTCCGGTATTTTTAAAACCTAAAGATTCATAAAACTTTATTGCATTTATATTTGTAGGTTCAGTTGATAATCGAATATAGTTACAATCTTCGTTTAAACTCAGTCTCTCTATAATGATCTTCATTGCTTCCTGACCATATCCTTTTCCTTGAAAACGATCGTCAATCATCATTCGTGGAACCCAGTATTTATTTTTATCTTCTAAAGAAGGGTCATAATCTGTCATTACAAAACCAATCACTTCTTCACCTAAGTGTATAACATAAGGTGTATAACAAGGATTAACCTTTGATTCTCCAATTGAATATAAATTAGAAACAATTTGTTTTTCTTGCTCTTCTCTCAATTTTAGATTGATACATTTATAGAAGTTATTCAATGTTAAGTCTCTTACACTTATTATTGTCATTTTCAGTCCACCTTTTGACACTGTTATTATACATATATTAGCATATGGAAACCTTTACCACCTAGTGTGCTGCCCAATCATTATTTCTACCTGCCACAAAATTTAGTAGTACCGAATTTCCCCCTAAAAAATTCCGCAATACTATTCAATCCACACTATTTTAAATCCATTTCAATAATTCCATTTCATATGCCACTTTTGGCGTTGTATATAAAAATAATTTCCTCTGACATTTTACCAACTCTCATCACGTGATAAAGGCACCCATCCCTGAGTGCCAACTTTAAAATATAGATATTACGAAGAAAAATCAAAATAATTCCTCTTCAACAACCTAGGCAATTCCATTTGTTCCTTAAACCCTATCGAACTACCACTCTTCCTCGTATCCACCAAAACAATTGATCCTACCAGGCGCATCGCAAACGAACGTAGGGACTGCGTTTTTTATTATAAGTACTCTTCAATAAAAAAACAGCAAATCAAGAAGATTACCCTAATAATGGTCTGCCCCTTCCAAAGCCAGGTAAGATTATTGAATCAATTAAGAAATTATTCATTATAACAATTACCAAAATAATAAGTCATTCACATTGTCCTCATTACTTCTTTTTAAATACAAGTAAACGATTGAATTTGACGTAAACTTATTCCTGAATATACCCATCTAAATCCATTCCAGCGGTACCCTGAAACAGAAGTTCGACCAACAAATGTTGGATAAAACCAGAATTGCTGAAAGCCTCTTAGCCACACATACGTATATCTGAATAGACATCCTCTAATACTCCCTGGGTCAACAGCAAATGCTTGGGCTTGTTGTGTTTGTGTTGGAATATAAGAAGGCGGTGGTGAGGTAGGAGGTCCTGCTTGCATTCCTTGACTCGGTGGTGCAAGTGGAGGAGGTGTACTCGGAATACCTGATGGCGGTCCCATAATCCCTCCAAACGAAGGAAAACCTGGAATCAATTGTCTTTCTTCTTGGTTTACATAGAAGAAATCATTAGGTAGATAGGGTATAGAATGAGAATAAACGTCCTGATTATACATATTCTTCCCAAATACTTGTTCATAATTTGTGTACACAATATCACTCCTTGAGTTTTTTCAATAACATCCTATTCATTAGTCACCTGTCTAAAACCTTGTACGCCACCAATTGTGTATATACCTATATAACATTCACAATCAGTAAAACTATCAACATAAAAGATATAGCCATCACTGTTGAATTGAACAAATGAGTTTCTTTTCAATTCTTTGTCTATTCCTGGGCATTTTGCGTAGTCTTTTTCTGACTACATACATAATTTATAAAAAGACTCACCTCAGAGATCGTTACATGATTTCAAAAAACAAACTAAATTAGATTCAAACAGTGATAACGTTTATTAAAACTAAAAAAAGGAGAGAAACGATGTCTTCCTTTAACCCAGAAAAATTATCTGTAACCTTTATTCCTCCAGCCAATTCCTTCCGACCAATCGAAGGTAGAAAATATACTCTTACCCATTCTGATCTTACTGCTGAATTATTTTTGGATATTGGCTTTATTTTCAACTATGAGAAAATTAATTCTGTCATGCGGGATGAAGTTTTAGCTAAATGGCAAAAAACAAATGAAAACCAATTACATTTAATCGGAAAAGCATATGTGGATGGTGGGGAATTTAATAAGGAAATGGCTGGTGTTCGTTTTGCTATATTCAGAAAAGAGATGGATACTGCACTAAAAGGGATCATCTTTGGCGATCTTGCCTTTTTAACAAATTATCCCATCTTACTTGATTCACCAATTTATATTTATTTTGAATCAAACTATCCAGAATTCAAGCAGATTCTATACTACGGGACTCCTCGACAATATCTACAGCAAATTAATCAAAACCAATGAAGAGCTTAATATGACAACGTCTATTGATCAGAACCTACGTTCCTATATATCTAAACAATGGAGGTCTGAAAATGATAAATTTTAAATCCTTTCATGGAACGGTTACTATGATTAGTGATTTTATTACAGGAGAGATTAATGAAGAAAAACATTGTTATAAAATAATGACTGTAGAAAACAGTTTAGGGTCAATTGTAAATTTTGTGGTTTCACCCACTACTTATTTTGTAGACCATCAAATCGTAAGAGTAGGAGACCGAATAACCGGTTATTATGATGGGAATGCACCTGTACCTCTTATATACCCACCACAATATCGAGCACTTGTAATAGTTAAAGAGAATCCTTATCAGAGTGTAAAAGTAGACTACTTTGGTCAGATGTTAAAAAGCAGTGATGGGACATTACTATTAAATATACCTCCATATACCCCTATATTATTAATTAATGGTCAACCCTTTTCTGGTGACCCTACGAACCGAAATCTTATTGTGATCTATGGACCTTCCACAAAAAGTTTTCCTGCTCAAACAACACCATATAAAATAATAGTTTGGTGTTAGAGATAGTTATATTAACATAAACAAAATGTTTTCATTTTATTTTAGTCCACCATATATTTCAAAGAAAAAAAACACATATTTTTTATGTTAACTAGAAAAAACAAGAGGTAATCCATAGTTAAATAACATATGGGTTCTCTCTCTTTAGTGCGTTTATAACAGAAGTAGGTAAGAAATTTCTTGGATTTTTAAATATATGATCAAAACTAGTCCCTAACCTATACGAATAACAGTTTCATTTCATAAACTATGACAAGTTAGAAGGGAGGGATTTAAATGCCATTTTTTGGACCTCGGTTTGGTCGTCCACTACCAGTATATCGTCGTGGTTTTAGACGTGGATTTAGAACTGGATTTGTACCAGGATATGTACGCGGATTTCGACGTGGATTATTTGGACCTTTCTAAACAATACAGTTAACCTATGATGACAAGTCCTTCTTCACTTCAAGAAGAAGGACTTTCATTTTTCAAATCTTTGATTTGTATTGGACTTCGTTTTTTGTAAAATATCTCCACATTTACAAAGTTGAATGCTGATTCAACTTACTATTAAGCCCTTCCCTTCTTATCGATTGATCCACCTTAGCAATCTCTCAACATTCTTCTTACTCACTTTCCCACCTGAAAAGCGGTCAATTTGTCTGAATGGCATGTTAATAACAAAGTACACGTTATTCGCTGTTAATGGTTTTCCAATCTTTTTAAAGAAAAAGTGGAAGAACATAATAGAATGATAAAGCAATTTTCCTAACCAGTTTTTATACTGGGCCTGATTAATCGTGTCATTCATTCCTAAATCTTTATGACGGTCCCAATTTTTTGGTGGTAGTTTTCTTCCTACTATTTTTTCGAATTCTGAATTTGGAATTTGCTTTACGTTAGCTACTGCGTAGTTCGGGAATTCAGTTTTTAAGAATACAGTTGGAGCCACACCCTCCATCTCAAGAGTTTCCTCTAAATGAATCTCTTGAATTGAACTACCTACTAGAATCTTATAAGTCCCTGATTCAACCTCCCAATCCTTTTCAGGATTATAGTATGAGAAATCTCGCTTCGTTAACGTTAGTGTTACTTGCTTCGTTTCACCTGGTTCCAAGTAGACCTTATCAAAAGCTTTCAATTCTTTTTTTGATCGGATAATCTTCGAATCTACTTTTTCAATATACAGTTGAGCAACTTCTGCTCCAGCTACTTCACCAGTATTTGTCAAATTGAAACTAACGGTTAAGCCATCAATCACCATATCACTGTAGTCAAATGTTGTATAAGATAACCCATAGCCAAAAGGATAACGCACTGGTACATTTGCAGTTTCAAAATATCTATAACCAATGAATAGCCCTTCTTTATGTTCACTTGTCGCTTGATGTCCAGGGTAGTACGCCGAGGATGGAACATCAGTGTAATGTATTGGGAATGTTTCGCTTAATTTACCACTTGGATTATATTTACCAAGCAATACATCAACAATTGCTTCACCCCCACCTTGTCCAGAAAGATACGTGTGGATCATTCCTTGTACCCGGTCTGCAAATGGTAATTCAATGGCACCACCACCAGATAGTACAACAACTATATTCTCATTTACCTTAACTAAAGATTCAACAAGCTCTAACTGATTTTGAGCTAATTTTAAATCTTCTCTATCTACACCTTCAGCCTCCTTGCTTTCATCAAGTCCAATAAATAAAAGCACGACTTCAGCAGATTTCGCAAGACTTGTTGCTTCTTCCAATAATGTACTACTCTTTCCTCCCATACGCTTAAACCCTTGTGCGTACCCAGCTATTTTTAAAGAGGACTTTTGTAAGCCATCAAATGGATTACTTAATTTATAGGGATTAATTAACGAACTCCCTGCGCCTTGATATCTTGGATTTTTTGCAAAATCACCAATAACCGCTACTTTTGTTCCCGCTTTAAGTGGAAGAATATTTTTTTCATTCTTAAGCATTACCATAGACTGACGTGCAGCCTCAACTGCTTTGTTGTGATGGTCTTCATAATCGACTTGTCCTGATTCTTTATCATCTAAACGCACTTTATATAGTAGAGATAGTAATTGATCTACGGCTTTATCTAATATGGATTCATCCAATTTTCCTTTATTGATTGCATCAACAATTTCTTTATCTGTAATTCCGTTAGTAGATGGCATTTCTAACTGATTGTGAGCTTTTAACCCTGCAATACGGTCATTATTCCCACCCCAGTCAGTTACAACAACACCGTCAAATCCCCATTCTGAATACAAAATGTCATTAGCTAAATGCTGATTTTCATTAGCAAATTCACCATTTACCTTATTATAAGAAGACATCATCGTATACGGTTTACTCTCTTTGACAACTTTCTCAAAACCTGTTAAATAAATTTCTCGAAGCGATCGTTCATCTACTATTTCATCAATGGTCATTCTCATATGTTCTTGGCTATTAACAGCATAATGCTTAGGACAAGCTGAAATTCCATTAGACTGAATTCCCTTTACCATTTCACTAGCTAGTTCACCGGTTAGGTATGGGTCTTCAGAGAAGTATTCAAAATTACGTCCACAAAGTGGATTACGTTTAATATTTAAACCTGGTCCAAGTAAGACACTTACTTTTTCACTGCGAGCTTCCTTACCAATATCTTGTCCTACGTTATAGACAAGTGACTTATCCCAACTATTTGCTAGCGTTGCGGCTGTCGGGTAACAAGTTGCTGGTAAACTTTTATTTAATCCTAGGTGATCAGCCTTCCCACCTTGTTTACGCAGGCCGTGTGGTCCATCGGTTAGCATAATGGAAGGAATTCCATGACGTTCAATTGCCTTTGTATTCCAAAAGTTCTGTCCAGACATGAGGGAAGCTTTCTCTTCTAAAGTCATTTGCTTAATTAGATCTTTATACTTCATATTTCACACCACTCTTCTTTAAAAATAGGAAGAAGGCGAATGTATGTCGCCTTCTCTCAATATATCAAAATAAGTTTAGTTAAAAAGGTACGTTTTAAGTGTTGCATATAGTGAGTTATGCATGCTATTTCGAAGCCCTACTGTCATTGCTTCTGGATTCTCATTATATGCTTCTTCTAAAAGTTTTTTGTTCTTTGTAACTGATAAAACATCTAACATTAAATCATTACCAGATGTTATAGCCTTTTGTGGTTCCATGAATCCAAACACCGCATCTGAAGATACTACACCTTTAAAGCCCCACTCGTCTCTTAGCATTCCATTTAATAATTCTGGATTTGCCCATTTTCCATCAACGTAAGAGAAACTAGACATTGCACCCGTTACACCAGCCTCTTTTACAGTCATTTCGAAAGGACGCAGGTGAATTTCGCGCATCGCTTGTTCATTAGACCATACTAGTAGCCCCGATCGTGCATTTGTTTCCTGCTCATTCATTATAAAGTGCTTCATAAATACTGTAACACCTTGATCTTGTGCACCTTTTGACATACCAGCACCAATCATACCGTTTAATACAGGGTCTTCTGACATATACTCAAAGTTTCTTCCACCCTGTGGAGTACGGTGAATATTTAGAGCAGGAGCATACCATCCATGGATTCCATAAGCAATTGCTTCTTTTCCAATAGCTTCACCCATCTCGTAGGCCAACTCTTTATTCCAAGTTGATGCCATGACGATTTCTGTTGGGTAAGCACCTGCTTCAAATTTCTTGAAGAAGAAACTGAATCCAGCAGGTCCATCCATTAAAACTGTTTTCGGAATACCTAGCTCATCAATTTCTCTTGTGTGATAAGCACCTTCTGAAACATAATCGATCATTTGATCAACAGTTAATTGGTCTAAGAATTCGTCCCACTTAGGGTCATCATAATCTAGTCCTTTTAAATCTTCTAATTTGAGTCCATTGTCAGCACCCGTTGTAGGCATGTCCAAATCATCATTAAACTCATGTCCTTGAACTCTTTCAATAACTTTATCAGACGCAACTTTTGAATCATCCTCATCTGATGGGTATGTCCCTTCCCAATCGTTACGAGATAGAATCGTTAATTCGTTTTCTGATTGAGTAAAACGATTTTTGTATTCTGTTCCTGTATCAGCATCTGTTTCGTATACAAGATCTTCAGTTAATTCGAAATCAAGTGTACTGTCAACTACATGGACATTCTTCCCAAGTTTAATTTGGTATGTTCCTTGTTCTAAAATATAGTTCTCATTTGCCATATCGTAGGAAGCCATATCTCTTGTATCATACTTAAGTGTTACTACTTCAGACTCTCCTGGTTCTAGTGATTTCGTTTTTGCAAATGTAGCTAAGTTAATGGAAGACTTCTCAATTCCACCTGGTGTGTAAGGAGCAGAATAGTAGACTTGAACCACGTCCTTACCAGCTACTTCGCCTGCATTTTTCACTTCTACTTGTAATTCAATAGAATCATTATTTAATTGTGAATTCACGATATTCCAATCAAATGTTGTAAAACTTAGACCAGAACCGAAAGGAAATTGAACCGTTTGATTGTACCCTTCTTCATTTCCTTGATAATAAGTCTCATAGAATCTATATCCTACATAAATTCCTTCTTCATAATTTAGGTAAGCCTTATCTAAATTCTCATACTGATAATCTCCAAAATTCTCACTTGCTGGTGAAGATTCAACATCATAAACATACGTATCAGTCATACGTCCTGATGGATTTAATTCTCCTGATAGTACTTTAGCAAGTGACTTTGTTCCAAATGGTCCAGGTGTTCCAACCCACAGAACGGACTGAATACTTGGATACTCATCAATAAATCCTAATTCTAAAGTATTCCCAGCATTTACAATAATGGTAACGTTACTAAAGTTCTCAGCTACTTTTTTGACTAAATTATGCATTTCATCTGATAGCTTTAATTCATCAATACTTACATCTGACGCTTCCACACCTTCACTCTGAATAATAATCATTGCATTTTCAGAGTACTCTTTCGCTTGGGCTAAGGCAGAATCACTCACATCTGGTTCTCCAGATGCCTCTTCACCACTTAACATTCCTTTAATAACTTGAACAAGTCCAGTTTCAGAATCACCTGTTACTTCTTTCAGCTCTGGTAGTTCTGTATAGTAGTCATATAATTCCTGATTATATTCAATCCCAGCACCCTTAAGCGCATCAAATAAATCTACAGCACGCGTTTGATCTGATGCACCAGAACCACCACCACCATACTTAAAACTAAATGCAGTAGAACCAAATACATTGATTCTATGATCAGCTAATGGTAGTGAGTTATTTTCATTTCTTAATAATACTAATCCTTCGTTCGCAATTTTTTCTGAAATAACGTCAGCAGCTTCTCTGGCTTTAATACCTTCTGCATTTGTTGTATCAATCGTAATATGTTTACCAGTAATGTTTCCAACGACACTTGAAACTGTTGGTCCTAGTGTTACACCAACTGTTAGTACTAGCAGAGCAACAACTGACCATCCCGCAATACGTCTTGGTCTATTTTTAAGTTTTTTGTACATTTTAGCTTCTTTTTTCGCTACTTTTCTTTCTTTACGACTTAGGGATTTTAGCTCTTCTTTTCGTTGTTGTTTTTGTGCTTTTCGTAATTGTTTATCGCTTACAATTGCGGCCTTTCGCTCTGCCTCTGGCATAGCAGCAATTTCCTGCTTTCTATCCTTACGTTTAGCCTTATCTTCCCTCACACGTTGTAATATTTCTTGCTTCCTTGCTTTTCTCTTTTTAAAGTATTCCATCATGATGACCCCTCCTACCTATCATTTCAAAGCAAATCTAGTTGTAAACTTTTAAATAAAGTGTGCGGATCCCTAGCGATCTTATATTCAAAATTCTTAGTGCTAACTGTGAAACGCAATTAATCTAACAATCTTTTATTATTGGATCTTACCACTTTAATTAACGAGATAACGCTTCCATTTCAGTCCAAAAAACTCTTTTTCCTATCACTTTTTTATAGATTAAGCATAGGATCTTATCTTATTTACCCCTCCCGCCCTTTCCATACAAGAAAGTAACTTGAAAAGAGTATTGTCCTACTCCTTAGCTACAATATACTATCGAACATCATCGAATACATTCCATTAATTAAGAAATACTATTCCGATTTTTGACTTTTTCACACAAAAAAAGGACATTGTCATAGTGACATTGCCCATTGCTCTTTATGTAGATGTAGTAACAAAATGTATGGCTAATGCTAGCTATAAGTATTACAAATAAGATTCATTAAAACTTTTGTTTCATTTCAATAAACTGAACCTCGTGGGGTTGAAGTGTCGTATGTAAGGTATATTGACCCTCTATTGTTACTGACTCTATATGGATTCCAGGTTCTGCCTTTCCTTTAAGGTAGTTCATTGTATCTGTATCTAGATGTTCTGGTGCCCCTATATCTACCCATGCATCATAGGAAGAACCTTGCTTTCTATTTACAAATTGTTTCTTTAGTAGATAGTTTCCATTTACCTCACTTAAAAGTAGTTCATGGGTCTTTATATTTTCAGTTTCAAATACGGTGTAGCGACTGGTTTGATTTAATTGAGAATAATCAAATGACCGATATAGTTGATTCGGATGACTATAATTATATAGTAAAATCTGATAATCATTTCCTTTCCTTGTCACAATAATATCGTCTTCTTGATAAATCAATTCGTCTCCCAACCTACTTAGAAAATAATAGGCATGGTAGGCTGCTTTTTTTATACCATTATAAGTCATGAGTCCAAAACCACCATGAAATAAAGGTTGTTCTAATTGAAACTCTTCAAATATGTCTGTAAAAGTCCAAAAGCCCATCCCCGACACTTTCCAGTAGTTTTGAATAGAGTTTTTAACAATAAAGGTACCCATGTAGCAGGTATCATGAAGTAAGTCTCTGCTATTTATACTTGCATTCCATTCTGAAATCCATATTTCGTCAGGGAAATGATAGGTTTTAAGTTTTTGGATCGCCTGATCAACTTTTATAGTAAGGTTATGTTCATCTCCTAACATTACACTTCCATATTCAGCGAATTGTTCAATCGGGTTTTCTGAAACACTAATATTATCAAGCTTAGGTAATGGCTTATTTATACGTTTTCTATTATGAGTAAGGTTATAAACATGAAAACTAATAAAATCTATGTGAATGTTTTTTTCCTTCATGAAGGACTCAAAGTTTTCCAACCAGGAGCCTGCAAGTGACATAAGTCCAAATCCACCTAGTCTAATTTCAGAATCAATGTTTTTAACTCTTTTATAACTTTTTTCATACAAATTAAAAAACTCTTCTTCAGTTCCCGACCAAAAGCTTCTAACCTCAGGTTCATTCCAAAATTCAAAATACCAGGTTCTTACCTCCATTAAACCGTAGCGGTTTATGATATGTTTGAAAAATGCCTCTAACAATGCTAACCACCGATTCATTTCCTTAGGTGGAGAGACATAAGCATTCCACCAGAAAATTTTATCTTCTGTACTCGCTAAATCCTTTGGCATAAAGCCTATTTCAATGAAAGGCTTAACATTTGCTTGTAATAAATTATCTAAAAGAGAGTCAATATGATTAAAATTGAAGTAATATGTTCCATCCTTCTTCTCATTATAAACAAGAAGTTGATCGGCAAAGATACCATGAAATCGAACATACTCAAACCCAATTTCCTTTTGGATTTGATGTAGCTGATCCGTAAAATCCCTTCTAAGAGCATGAGGAGCATATCCGAAGGTCATTAATTTAGTAAAGGTTGGAGTAACCTTCCCTTTTGATTGCTTCATGTTTATTTGATTTTGTTCCCCAGCGACTTTCAGATCTTTTCTATTTTCGTCAGTTCTATTTTCTTTTTTCTCAAGGTGTTTGAATAAGTTCGCTAGTGATTCACGGCTATTAATATTCAAATAATCTTTAGGAATGTTTTTTTCAATATCAACCTTATATTGCTCTCGATATTGCATCGGTGTAATTCCAACTACTTCCTTGAATACCCTGTAATAAGCTTTACTATCTGGGAAACCATATTTTAGTGCTATTTCAGTAATCTTCTCATCTGTTGTCCTTAATGAAAATAATGATTTATTAAGCCTTATACTGTCTAGTTTCTTCTTAAAAGATTCTCCAACGTTTAACTTAAAATATCTTGACAAATATTGAGGATTTAAAGAAAACTCATCTGCAATTTCCTGTAAACTTAATTGGGAATCCATACAGTGGTGATTCATATATTTTAGTATCTCTAGCAGCCTGTGATCGCGATCTATTTCTTTTTCTTTAGTCTGTGTAGGAAGTTCATAATGTTCCAAAAGAATGACGACTAACTCGAGTAATAATTTCTCAATTTTTAAGTGGTAGAGATTCTTTCTGTTAAGTATGAGATCCATCATATTCGCTAGAATGTATTTGATATGACTAAGGGAGTATGTGGATTTAGTTCCCATTTCTTTAGAGTTTAAATAAAACCTTTTTTCTGAAAGGTTAATATTATGTTTCTTTACATATTTATGATCAATTTGAAGAGCTAAAACATGTGTTTTTCCTACTGTAGTCTTAGAATTAACGAAATGGAGTTCGTTCCCATTCACGAGGAACAAATCCCCCTCTTCAAGGTTAAAGCTATCCCGATTAACTCTTATCTCTAAGGAACCATCCAGAACGAAAAGGAGTTCAAGATCCTCGTGCCAATGAAATGGAAAACGTTCAACAGTTTGTGTGAAAATTTTAACTGGCAAATCTACTTGATAATCTATTTGCTCATATTGGTAACGGGTATCCATTTTCATTCTCCTTCCCTAAAAATTAAATTTACTTTAGCATAATAAGAATGTGTTAACAACTAGGTTTATTAATTCTAGCTGAATAGATATTCGCCTATGCCTCAATGTATTTAAACCAAGAAAAAGTCTGTTTCCTATAATCATGGAAACAGACTTTTATAATGTTATCTACCTAGCTTATTATCTTAGTTTTGGCTCGCATTTTATAACCTAAACCCCAAGAATGTATATAATAAAGTAATAGAACAACCGAAGACTACAGGAGGAGTTGTTCCAGCTTTCTATCTGTAGAACCAAGTTCAATTATTTACATGACAAAGGCACTCATTGCTAAGTGCCTATTTATAATTTGATTAATTTAAGGGGAAAAATCATCCATAAATAAACTTAACTAGTTACAAATTCTAATCCAGTATATAGACCACAAGAGCACCTAGTCTCACCGAAAAATAGTGAATAACTAGGTGGAAATTCACGGTTTACTCGTTGTACGTCCTTTGCAAACTCTTCTGAAGATTTTGGGACAGATTTAAGGGAATCAGCTTTGTCCTGAGAATCAATACTTGCCCCAGGAGGAACAAAGCGATTGGCTTTTAAAGTAACTCCATTTGTCACAACCGCTCCTGAAGAAATAAAGCAGCCTTCCTCCACTTTCGCATTATAAACGATGGCATTAAATCCAACAAAGGTATCATGCCCAATATAAACTGGTCCATGGATTAATGAACCATGTGCACACGTCACTCTCTTCCCAATAAAAATGGAGAAACGTTTATTTTGTACCGTCACATATTTTTGTTTTAATCCATGTAAAATTACACCATCCTGCAAATTACTATCACTTCCAATAAAAAATGGAGTGCCTTCATCTGCTCTAATGCTGACAAATGGTCCAATAAAAACGTTTTTTCTAATGAACACTTTACCCACAATGTATGAAAAAGGGCTTAAATAACTAGAAGGGTCAATGAGGGGATAGTAAGAAACTGGATTAAATGATGTAACAGGATTGGCTCCTATAAAGTAGGTGTACATGTTATACGGTCCTGCTGGGTTCATACTATTCTCCTTTCAAAATACTTGGTATGAAAGAAGTGTATTGATGGTACATCAGATATATGAGTTTTATTCACAACTTTTCTTTACATAAGGTTACTACAAATATATAGTTTCATTTTTTAAGAGGGATGTATGTAGAGTGGGGCTTTAATTCACAGTGTCCTTGGATACCTAGCTTCTTACTAATCTACAAATTTTGAGTTCAATAAGATAATAAGATCTTTTACATCTTTACAACTTTTCATCTCTTCCTTACTAATAAGCAGCTCATACCCATTTCTTCTCTTTAAGAGGGCAGCAGGAAATTGAACTTTCGGGATGCTACTCCCTAGTTCGTCAAGGTGCAGAAACGTTACTTTATATGGAAGAGTCCGAAGATAGCTCTTCCACTCCCAGTTCATTGAAGTTAACCCATAAGTTAGCTGACACAGCTCACACGGGTATGTTTCAGGAGATGATAATTTATGAAGACTATCAAGAATTCCATTCCATACCCCACTTTTAGCGTTGTATATAAAAATAATCTCCTTTGACATTTATACCAGCCCTTTCATGATAAGAGTAGTAAGACAATTCTTTTACGCACACGTATTACTCTGTTAATGAACATCCCGATAAAATTACTATATAAAAAAACCGAAGAACACTCTCAACTTCATTCTTTAACCCCCTTTTAGTAAAAAGTTTCCTACATAATAATACCATTTTTTCTTCTACGATCCTTCTCCGGTACTTCAAAAAGGAGTAACATTTTTCTTTTCCCATTAAAATTAAATTTTTGATTGGACATATGACAAGTGGAATATGGGATGAAAAGAGACAGTCAAATGACTGTCCTTATTGATTCTTATATTTGTTCCATGATCATATTTAACAAAACTTTGTACTTCTCAACTTCGGCACATGTAACCAAAGAAATACAGAGCGACCTAGACTAAATAGTACAAAAGCAAGCCAAACACCTTGGTTTTGATAGATTGGTACAAGAAACCAAATAGCTGCTAAAAAGAGTAACAGAGCCATAAATATAGAATCTCTAACTGGTTTAGCCTCAGTTGCACCTGAAAAGATTCCTTCTAGTAGTAAGCCCCAGAAACCAACGATTGGAAAAATAGCCATCCATACTAGCAAACTACTTGCAACTTCTTGTACTGAAGTAATCGTTGTGAAAAATGAAATAAGCTCATTCCCAAAGTTCATTATGGCAAAGGACAATAGCACGGCTGTTAATATGCCCCATTGAGCCGAAAGGATATATGCCCTTTTATATAGAGATTCATTTTTTCCTCCTATAGCCCTTCCCACTAGAATGCTAGAGGCATTGGCAAATCCACCTAGTAAATAAGCCATAATGTAATGAATCTGGAGTAAAATCGCATTTGCTGCTAGCGTAACTTCTCCCATACTTGCACCTTTTACAGTAAAAATAACGGTCATCGTTAGCAAACAAACGGTTCGTAAAAACAAATCCCGATTCACCTTAACCGTTTTCACTATAGCTTCAGCCTCTAGTAATAAAGGAATGTTAAACTTACTAAAGTCTATTTTTTTTGTTTTGAGAATGATCCAAATTCCAAATAGAATTGCGCTAACTTCAGCAATTAGAGTTGCATAGGCTACTCCAGCAACACCCAGCCCTAGTCCTAATACAAACACAACATCAAGTACAATGTTCAGCATATTCATGACAATCTGAGTGGCTAAGGCTAACTTGACCTTCCCCATCCCAATCAGCCATCCAATGATCACATAACTTAATAGAATAAAGGGGGCACCCCATATTCGTATGGAGAAGTAGGTCTCTGCATAGACTGAAACTTCCTTTGTCCCACCAATCAAAGGTAGTGCTATGTTAATAATTGGCTGTTGAAGAACTATAAATAATAATCCAAAAATAAGGGCTAAAATAGCTGGTCTGAAGAAGGAAGCGAGCATTTCGTTTTCATTATTTGCTCCTTCAGCCTGTGCAGTAAATCCGCTTGTACTCACTCTTAGAAAGCCAAGCAGCCAATACATTGTATTAAAAATTACTGCGCCAATGGCCACCCCACCAATCGCCGCAGGTACCGGCATCCTACCAACAACTGCTGTATCAACCGCACCTAAAATGGGAGTTGAAATTCCAGAAATAATAAGTGGGAGTGCTAATGCTAAATACTGCCGATGGCCTAACGGCGCTGAATTACCTAAAGTAACAGAAGTCGCTGCTACTTTCATACCTTTCACACCTCTTCTCCAGATTGCTCCAGTAACTCAATCCCTATCTATCCAAAGAAGCTGCCTTAATAAGTGCTTTTGTATACTCATGTCGCTCTTCTTGATATAGATCAGCTAGTCCAAAAGAATCAACCATCCTACCGTCCTTTAAAACTATCACTTTTTCACAAAGGTACGAAACAGCTCTTAAATCATGTGAGATAAATAGGATGGTAAGGTTCTTCGTTTTCTGAAGCTCCTTTAACAACCTTAAGATTTGAACTTGGACAGTCACATCTAGGCTGGCAGTAGGTTCATCACATACTAAAAGTAAGGGCTCAATGCTAATCGCCCTAGCAATCCCAACTCTTTGTTTTTGTCCTCCGCTTAATTCTTCCGGATACCTTTCACTCAAACTTCGGTCCAGTCCAACAATTTCCATTAACTCTTCAGCTATCTCTTTTCTTGATAGTCCTTTTATGTTTAAGAAAGAAGGTGATACTTCTTTAAAGTTATCTAGTGGTTCAAGGATACTTTTCCAAACTGGAAGTTTCGGGTTTAAACTACTGGTAGAGTCCTGAAAAATCATTTGTACATTTTTACGGAACTGACGTAATAAGTCCCTCTTTTTTGGTAGGATTGGGATCCCATTAAATAGAACCGTACCATCCCGATATGATTCAAGCCCAACGAGAACCTTTGCTAATGTACTTTTACCACTTCCACTTTCACCAACAATCCCAATGCATTCACCTTCATTTACAGAGAAGGAAACATCATCCAAGGCTTGAACATTTTTAGTGTACTTTTTTGATAAACGATCTACCTTTAGTAAACTCATAAAGACTCCACTCTCTCCTTTTGATTACCTGCCACTTCATTTGGTAGAGTAAGCAGGCAGGAGCATAGTTTTTTCGTATACGGATGCTTATGGTAACAACGAATTTCCTCTGAGAACCCTTCTTCCACGATTTCTCCCTGATTCATCACATATATACGGTCTGCTCGTTTATAAGCTAATGTGAGATCGTGGGTAATCATTAATACTGCGCAACCTGTCTCTTTTCTTAGTTGGTCAATATAATCCAACACCTTCTCACCGCTAATGACATCTAAAGCTGTTGTCATTTCATCACAAATGATTAATGAAGGTCTTAAAGCAAGTGCCAAGGCGATAGCTGCACGTTGCGTTTGACCACCACTTAATTGAAAGGGATACCTTTGATAGGTCTTTTTTGAATCTAATCCCATCTTTTCAAGTACTTGGTAAGCAACCTCCTTCGCCTCCTTTTTACTCATTTTCTGATGTGTGCGGATCGTTTCGACCATCTGTTTACCAATTTTAATGAAGGGCGTAAAAGTGCCTCGGTAATCTTGAAAAATCATTCCTATTTCATTTCCTAAAAGGGTACGGTGTTCCTTTGAAGAGAGGGATAATACATCCTTGTTTTTAAAATAGATCCTGCCATATACACTCATTGTTAAAGGTAGGAGACCAAGTATCGCTCTTGCCGTTAAGCTTTTACCACTACCACTCTCGCCAATTAAACTAACGATTTCTCCTTCTGTTAGCTTAATTGAAATATTATTGATAAATACCTTTTCATCTGTTTTACCTTTAATGAACAAATTTTCAATAGAAAGTAGGGGTCTATTCAAAACGACGGCCTCCTTTTCTTGTATCAAAATAACTTTTTAAACCATCCCCTAAAAGATTACAGCACAAAACCGTTACCATTATGGCTAGACCAGGGTAAATCATGAGAGAGGGTACCACTTGAAAATAACTTCTTCCTTCATTCAGCATTGCACCCCATTCTGGAATGGGTGGCTGAGCTCCTATACCAATATATGACAGTGCGGAAATCAGTAAAATTATCTTACCGATATCAATTGCAGCCATCACAATAATGTCAGGCATTACATGAGGGATAAGATGAACACGAATTGTTTTAAAGGCACTTGAATGCGACAGCTTTGAAGCTAAAACATATTCCTTTTCTTTTTCAGCTAACACAAGACCACGAACGACACGTGCATAAACAATCCACCTTACTAGAACAATCGCAATAATCACATTAGTTAAGTTTGGTCCTAAAATACCAGCAATTGCAATTGCTAAAATGAAATCTGGAAAGGATAAGATTCCATCTACAACCCTCATCAAAAAGGCATCTATTCTCCCTCCATAGAAGCCAGATAATAGTCCAATTGGAACGCCGATGATTATGGCTACCAAAATAGCAAAAATACCTAAGCCGATCGTTAATTTTGCTCCATAAATGATTCTTGAGAAAACATCCCTTCCTAGCTGGTCTGTTCCAAGCCAATGAGTGAAAGATGCACCCTGTAATCGATTCCCCATATCAACATAAAAGGGATCGTGTGGAACAAGACTGCTACCGAAAAAGGTTAAAAGGGAAAGACCTATAGCTAGGAAGCCACCAATTATTAAATTAGGGTTACGAAGAATGGTTGAAGTTCTGGCAATTATGGCTTCCATTATGCAATCTCCCTTCTTTGTTCCATTTGCGGATTGATCACTAAGTACAATAAGTCCACAATGAGATTTGTGAACACAACAAGTGTTCCTACAATCAGAATGTATCCTTGAATTACTGGATAATCTCGTTGCATGACGGCTTGAACAATGAGTTCACCCATACCTGGCCAAGAGAACAAAATTTCAATCACGGTGATTCCACCAAGTAAGCTTCCAACACTAAGTCCAAACATCGTAACCAATGGAACCATGCTTCCTCTCAAGGCATGGAAAAGAAGTACATGACCTTTTCCTAATCCCCGTGCCCTTGCTGCTTCAATGTAAGGGCTTTGCAGGGTGGAAATTAGCCGTTCACGTAAAAGCCTGATATACATCGGTGCCATCGCAATTCCTAGCGTAATTGAAGGAAGAATATAATGCGCTATTGTCCCTTTTCCCATTACGGGTAGAAGATTAAGTTTTAGCGAGAAAAAGTAGATAAATAGTAACCCTAGCCAAAAGCTTGGAATAGATGCTCCTATCATGGCAATCCATCTACTTATGTAATCTGGCCACTTCCCTTCATAGACGGCACCAACTACCCCGAGTGGTACAGCAATGAGAAAAAGAGACAGTAAACCACCAAAGGCTAAGGCAAGCGTCGATGGTAACCTGCTCATAATCATGTCCAACACAGGTCTCTTAGAAATAACCGACTCTCCTAAATCAAACCTTACTACATTTAAAATCCATTCACGATATTGGACGAGTATCGGTTGGTCAAAGCCATATTCCTTCAGTAACCTTTCCTCATCCGCTTTCGTAGCTACCACATCATCGACCTTCAGTATTTCTCTTATTGGGTCACCTGGTGTAACTTTCATTAAAACAAATGTAAAAAAAGAAAGAACCAATACAGTCATTACTAATTGAATAACCCTAGAGCCAACCATGGAAAATATTCTAAACACAAGATTCACCTACCTCATTACAATTTCTTTAAAACCACGAAAAGTGAAAGTATCAGTTTGATACTTTCACTTAGTTAATTATTCTACATCCATTTTATTTGTAATTAAGTAGTACTCTTCTGAACCAGGCTGCCAATTCTTAATTCGTTCATTTACACCAACGATAATATGTGGGTGCAAAATAAATGAATGTGGTACCTCATCTTGGATCATCTCAACAGCTTTCTTCTGTAACTCAATTCGGTCATCAAGATTTGCTGTACTATTTAGTTGTTGTGTAATCTCATTTAGCTCTGGAATATTGATTTGACCAGGATTCAAACCACCTTCTGGTAAATACGCTACATTTAGAAAATATCCACCATCTCCACGAGGAGCTGTTAAGTTTGAATACGTCACTAAATCCCACTCATCCTGTTGCTCCCATAAGTAACTATCAATATCTTCAACAGTAACAATGTCTATTTTAATTCCGAGGCTAGCCGCTTCAGCTTGTAAGTATTGCGCCATTAAAGGAAGCTCTGGTCTACCCTGATAAGTTGCCAATTTCAACTCAAGAGGCTCACCGTTTTTCTCTAATATTCCATTTGCATTTTTCTCATAGCCAGCTTCTTTTAAAAGTAACTCTGCTTGTTTTGGATCATATTCTTCAGGAGCTTTTTCTCCCGCAAAGGCAAAGTTAGGGTTGAATGGACCTGATGCTTCCGTCGCATGCCCATTCATAATTTCACTCACTGCAACAGGTCTATTAATCAATTTGTCTAGTGCTCTTCTAACATTCACATCCTGTAATGCCGGTTTTTGAGCATTATAAAGAAGGAAATGTACACGTAAGCTTGAAACCGATTCGACTCGTAAGTCTTCTCGACTTTCAATTGGAGCTAAAGCTTCAGGTGGTAGATGGAATGCAATGTCTGCTTCTCCTGATTGAAGAGCAAGCGCACGCACATTACCATCTGAATTAAACTTTATTGTTACTTTATCCAGTTTTGCCGCACCATCCCAATAGCCTTCATATCTTTTTAAGTTAATTTCTGATTCAGGCGTAAAACTAACGACCTCGAATGGCCCAGTCGCAATTGGCTTTTCGCTATGATTTTCAGCATCCACCTTAATGATGGAAGCATTCGTATGAACTAACTCCGAAAGAAAAGCAGGATAAGGTTCATTCGTTGTAAAACTGATGTCTTGACCACTAGCTACCATAGATTCAATTTTCAAGTTCGCTCCGATTGACTCGTTTACACTCAACAAACGTTCAAATGAAGCCTTAACCGCCTCACCATCAACAGGTGTTCCATCATGAAACTTTACACCATCACGAATCGTAAACTTCCACGTAACCGGATCGACTTGCTCCCATGTCTCTGCTACCCAAGGCTGAATCTCTAAATTCTCATCAACCTTTACTAACGTCTCTGCAATTCCTGCACGGACTCCCATCCAGTCTTGATGTGGATCAATCGTTTTTGATGCAAAGCTAAATAGTAAGGTAACGGACTTCTCAGCTGTAGCAGCTGATTCATTGGCAACGTCTTTATCTTGGGATACTGATTTCGTCTCATTATTTGAACAACCCGCTAAAAAAGCAAAGAGTAAAGCTAGTAACATATAAAATATCGTCTTGTTTATATACTTCATTATTACACTCCTATTTTTGTAAAGTTATGTTAAGTAAGGACTTTCTTGAATTTAGGTGAATGAGTCTTTTTCCTTGATAATGCAATCGATGCACCAATAATAATTGCACCACCAATTATTGAATACAAACTTAAGACCTCACCCCAAAAAATAAATCCCCAAACCACATTAAAGAAGATTCCTATGTATCTAACAACCTCAACCACTATAATATTTTCGTGAGTAAACGCACTCGTTAGAACAAGTTGACCTACGAGCGAAACAATACCTATGCAGATTAGGTAAAACCAGCCTGTTAGGGAAGGAACAACAAATTCATTCCACATCAGAGGAAGTGATACAATCGTTCCAGCTGCCAAAAAATAAAAAACAATCTCATATTTGTGATGCGACCTACTTAAATATCTAATCGAGGTTGCAGCACATGCTGCAAGAAAGGCACTTAACACTCCGACAAGCGCATAAACTGTGTAAGATTCATAGTTAAAAGGATTGATTAAAAACAGGGCACCCAAAATAAAGAACGGAAAAAGCATAAGCATTCTTCTTGTCATTCTTTCTTTTAAAAAATAACTAGATAGCAAGATCGCAAAGAATGGTGACAGATGAGCTAGAATACTAGCATCTCCTAGTGGAATATGGGCAATTGTATAAAAGTAAGCTAGTAGATAAAGAGCACCTAGGACTCCTCTTAGCACCAGCATCGGAATGCCCTTTTTTGAAAAAGTGACTCTCTCTTTCCTCATTATTAAGAAAATAAGCAATGCACCTATCACACTACGAAAGAACACTATTTGTGACACCGGAATTGTTTCACTGGCCGCCTTCACGAAGACGTTCATAATACTAAATGTAAATGCTGAAGCAATTGCAAGCATAATTCCTTTTTTCACAAACTACCTCCAAAAACTCTCATTAAATATGATTAGATAAGTCATCTCCCCTTTAACGTAAATCCAAATCATTACGATTTGAGGTTAAATTTTTTTTAAAAAAATTCGTTAATTACCAGTTTATATATCGTAATCATTTTGATTTGTACTAGATTAATATACGAAAACTGAATTTGTTCGTCAATACAAATCGTAATTATTACGAATTATTTTTGTGGTTAGGTATAATTCGTACTCATGGTACATATAGAAACATTTACTTTTTTTAAATCAATAATTCAAAATTTCACTTTATATTTTGCCCGATTCAATTCGCTGCAGGTACTTACTTTCCCCGCGGAGAAAACCGTCCCTCCCCCACCAGGATTGCTACGACGAACAAGTGAATGCGTTTTTAAAATAAGTATGAAAAACAATAAAAATGCAATCAAGAACTATCATCTTAATTTTCATCGATCATCAATTGAAAAAAAATCTTCAAATAAGAAAAACATAGAGAGATTTTAGTCTGCCTATGTTTTTCATTCATATTATTTATCTGTTTGTTTTTGCTTTTTTTTCAAATACTCCGCACGAATTTTTTCAAGTTGCTGCTTTTTATCAAATTTGGCAGGCGTCTGTTTTTCATGAAACTTTGTCACAGCTACCTGACCTTTGGCATCCAATTGATATTTTCCCAATTTGTTCACCTACTTTTCTTGTCTTTAAAGAGAATCTATTCAACAATTATAATATACCTTATATCACTGAAGTAAACCCTATTACTTTATTAGTGTACTGCTAACTTTGCAAATATCAGCAAAAATAAAACTTAGTAAAATAATTCATCGCATAAAGGTTTTCATTTCATAGCATTTCTTGGTTGTTCAGCGCTCTACCAAAAGAACTGGATAACGATGTTTTATAATTTGTTTTAGTTCTTGAATCTCTAACAATTTAATCCGTTCAATAATATTGTCTATATACCTTTTTAAAACTTACTACTATTACTTGATACTAATTTAAGTTAATCGTTTGTTTCCGTTACCAGATGAAATATCTTCAATGGAGCCACTAGATGTGATGACAGGATGGAAATCATTAATGAAAAGACAACCAGGATTTAAAAAAGCTCAATTACTAATCAGTCTAGCAAAATTTTCTATTGGAACTGGACAAGCACTTGATGCTTATAAATTTCACTTAGAACAATTGTTAGAAGAATATGACCTAGCAGTAAAACAGCTCGATAGAGTTGAACAACAAGTAAAAGAAGTTCTCAATCAAATACCATTCGCGAAGAAACTGCTTATGATAAAGGGGATAAGTGAAATCTCATTAGCAGGGATTTTAGGCGAAGCAGGTGATCTATCTGGATTCTCTCATGGGAATTCTCTATTACGTCATGCAGGATTACATCTAGCTGAAGCAAGTTCTGGAAAATGGAAGGGGCAAATTGTCATTTCGAAGCGTGGTAGGTCAAGACTTCGACGTTTCCTTTACTTAGCCACTATGAGCCTTGTGATGAACAACCCTGAGTTTAAAGCTATTCATACCCATAATGTGGAGGTAAAGAACTTGAAGAAGATGAAGTCAATTATGAAACTCATAGGTAAATTAGCAAGAATGTTTGTAGGAATAGCAAGACGAAACGAGTCTTATAATCCACATAAAGTACAAGCTACAATCCCTTTAGCAGCTTAGGAAAAATAGATACTAAAGGGCTTGGAAAATATTAGTCTATATCTTTAATCTTGAATGTTTTCTTATTCGTAGGATTTCAAATATGTACGGAGTACCAGGTTTATTCAACAAAAGGGCAATATGACCCATCCCGTTAGCATAACTGGCCTCCACCCCTTGGATAGGCATGACGAAGGAATGAGAGGGCATTTGACCCGTTGAGACATGGGAGGGAAAGCCTCCAGGGGCGGCGTGGAGATGTACATTATATGGTAAAATATGGAGTAATAGCTAACTCCTTTATTTAACTATGCCTTCACGAAGCCAAAATGATCCGAACTCGTTTCTATACCCGTAAATCCTTTTTCAAGGGGTATGAAATCCTGCGAATAAGTGAGCATTCGAGAGATAATAGTATCAAACTGAGGGAGTTGAATAAGGTGCCATCATTAAATCTTATCTAAAAACCTTTGAACCTCATTCGGTGATTTTAATATAATAACTTTTTTATCCTCTAACAATTGTTCCAGCTTTTTTATAATGTCTGGTCTTTTAGATTTTGGGTAATTCCATATCCATTTCAAAAAGTTTAAATCAATTCTTTCTTCGCAGCCTTCCCCCATATCTGGTCTTGTCTTATTTCGGTATTGCATCATTCTTTTGAAAGCACGGTAAACACAAATTGTTCTATGAATATCAAGAAAGATTATAGTATCTGCTGCATTAAGCCTTATATCCATTGTCCCACCATAGTTTCCATCGATAATCCATTCTTCTTTATTCACTAAGTCATTTTGAACTTTTTTTTGTTCATCCTTTAGCACTCCTACCCAATTAGGTTTCCAAAATAAGGAATCAAGGTGGTAAACATTTATTTTTAGCTTTTCCCCTAATTGCCTTGCCAGTGTGGATTTGCCTGAACCACCTGAACCAATAAGTACAACCTTTTTCATTATATCCCCCTTATTGAGTTATCCTGCACCGTTAGCACGAGAAGCAACTGTTCCCTTGTTGAACACTTGCCCCCATTTGTTTGATAAGCAAGATTTCTAATCTTTGATGTTTAATTGTACATTTGTTTATGCCATTGTTCTAAGATATACGCTATACTATCTCGTAATTTTAAACAATTATTTCTGTAAAGCAGTCTAAAATAAAATCCTCGTAGAAAGTTTATAACATTTGTTTTCTTCCAGAAGAAGTTTAAACTATATCCTTCTTTTTCTAAAAGTTCATTTAACTCATCAGAAATTTTTAATATCCAATTTTCCATTTCACTATCAGATACACCTTTCTCTTGAAGGGCTTCTACTGCAAAGATAAGTCTTTCCTCTTCTTCATCAACAAATGGTAATTCTTTTGAGCTATCTTTGAATAAACATAGTTTAATTGTTTCAAGACACTTAGAAGATAGCTTAATATTGAAATTAGGATGACTTATAGCTTCTTTTAATAAATCTGCTCCGTGTGCAATACTATGTGCCCATCCTTTTTCAACCACATAGCCACGAATATCTTCTTCAAGTTTCAAATATTTAATACTATCCTCAATCGCCTGTTTCAACATTTCATCTGACAAAAACCGCTTTTGCCTATCTTTCTTTAGGACTAATACAATAACTAAAGCGGAAAAAGAACGAGTAAATACTGAGTCATTTTCTTTTTGACCAATATCCAAAAATAAGTTTCTAAGACAAACTTCAATAATGTGATTCATTTGTTTTATTGTTAAATAGTCCCCGAGAACAAGTTTTCCAAATGCATTATAACCGATTTATATTCATCAGCATAATCAATTAATTGTTGTGATGCTATTTTCGCTCTCAATTTTGCATCAATCAAAGACTCGCATTCGTTAGAGTATCCACTAAACCATATTAATCTTAAAAGGACTCCCCAAATACTCGGTCTCAACTTGAGACTTAATAATTTCAATGAAGGTGTAGGTAACTCAGTTTCTCGAAACAAAGGGTTAGAAATTGTTTTTAGTTTTGCATTTAATATTTTTGCTGATTCTACTGACCTTTTTAAATCACTGGTAATTACAATTTTTGCTGTTGTAATTTTATCAAGAGTCTGTGAAGGATATGTTGACTCTTCAAACACCCCATTAAAATCATACTTTTCAACCCATTCCCTAAACCTCATACAAGTTATTTTATCATTATCAGTAAGCAATGATTTTCCATGTCTGATCAATGATATTTCCATAAATAATCTCCTCTTACCCGATAATCATTACCTAAATTATTGATTTAATTATGTTAATCACCAAATGCAAAAATTATATCTGTCTCGCAAACCAATTCTCCATCCACTGTGGCTATTCCTTTTCCTTTACCGATAGGACCTTTTAATCGAGTAATTTCTACTTCAAGGCGTAATTGGTCCCCAGGTTTTACTTGCTTTTTAAATCGACAATTATCGATACCTGCTAACAGTCCTAATCGTCCTTTGTTCTCCTCTTTAGTTAGCATGACAACTGCACTTACTTGAGCCAAAGCTTCAACGATGAAAACACCTGGCATAACAGGGTAGTTAGGGAAATGACCATTAAAATAATACTCATTTATTGAAACATTTTTAATTCCAATACCCCTTTTTCCCTCTTCTAATTCTAATATTTTATCTATCAAAAGAACCGGATAACGATGTTTTATAATTTGTTTTATTTCTTGAATATCTAACAATTTTATCCCTCCAATAATATTGTCCATAAATATTTTAAAACTTACTACTATTACTTGGTACTAATTTTAAAAAAAAAAAAACATACTTCATTTTACTAATAAGGATTTACAATCTTAAACTAACATTCCCAATAGCGAAGAGTGTGTCTGCTTCTTCCAGATACGCTCTTGTAACTTGAAGAAAATAATTATCTTTCTTTAAATTTTTTTAGCCATTATAAATATGAATGAAACCAAAAAATAAAACAATTAAAAGTCCAATTATATGGAGATGGAATTGTCGGTGAAAGTCCTTCAAAAATGTAATCATTTTATAGGAACTATCATAAATGCAATACCTATAATAAAACATAAAAATAAGTTAAAAATTCTCTCCAATGTAACTTTCCCTTCTTTATTTTTTAGACGTTATTAAAATTTAAAAAGTTACATAAATATAAAAGTCCTTAACAATCCGACCGTTCTATTAAGTGAAATCCTTCACAAAATTCACTAAAATAGAGTTGTTTATTGCGTATTACGTAGTAAAAAATGACGAAATCCTACTTGCACTACTATGCATTAAGTTATACTCATAAGCACATTTAACCATTTTTAAAGTCAATGTACTGTTGTCTATACAAGCTTGTACCTTCTTACATAGCTTGCTAGTGTAAGGAGGTGAATAATAATGTCATCCAATTGTGAAAGATTAGCTAGAATAATTGGTGGTACTGCTCAACCCTCTGATGGGGATGTGTAGTTTCAAGACTAAGAAATATAAATGCGACAATCCTAAATAGGAGAACACGATCCCCACTGTCCTTACCATTTGCATTATCATTTGAAAATCCCAAAAATGGGAGAACCCTAAATTTAGGTGAAACAGTTATTCTTCAAAAGGAAATTAATCCCTTTATATCCGCTCTTCGAAAAAGAAATATATTAGTTACTGCTCTGCACAACCATTGGTTATTCGATGAACCAAGACTAATGTATATACACTGGGAGAAAATTGATAATCCTTTTGAATTTGCTAGAGATAGTTTTGAAGCAGCGAAAGAAGCAGGTTTATTTTAATTTGATTTTTAGCTCTCATTTTGAGAGCTTTATTTTTACTTAAAAATCATCTTTTATTATTACACAGCTTTTGTCTATAATTCGATTCCTATAAACAAAACAGCTCCTTTAGTGGAACCACTTTAATTAGTTAGGATATGTGAAACGTTTGTGTGACTAAAATGTAAAGGAAAGTATATTTGAACTAGAAAAATTCATATACTCCCTCATCGAAATAAAAAAATTCTTCCTTTGTCACTCTATACCGAGTATAACCTTCATAAAAGGCAGTTAAATATTCAGGGTTATCCATAAATTTTCTTATTGCTAAGGATTCATCATATCGAGGGTCTCCTACTGTCATACCAGCTATATCAATAAATAGTTGAACTTCTCCATTAATCACAAATACATTATCCGTTGTGCAATCACCATGTATCATAGTCTGTATTACTGGTGTAGGCTTTTTAGTCTTTAGATGGTTTAATAGTTTTATACTACCCCCAGTTTGTCCATTTTCAACATAGCTTTGTGCTTTTATTAGCTGACCTTCTAACCAGTCTCCCTCTCCTTTAAGAATTTCAAGCGGCTCTTTTTCATGAAATTGATGAAGAAATTGTCCAAAACTCCTAATTAACGATTTCCTTTCGGTGGATGAAGTTGCTTTGGTTAAAGCTGCCGTTAATGTCATTCCATCCTCAAATGACATTATTAGGTGGTCACTATCCTTTCCCTCAATAAAACCATAGTATTCAGGAACTGAAATGATTTTTTTCTTATTAAGTATTTTTAAAACCTGAGCCTCGGCCTTCAACCATGTTCTGTATTTTTCTTTATAGGAACTTTTAAGTAAATATGAACGATCCCCTGTAAAAATTCTACGAACCTCCGAGGTCCAACCTTGTTCATCTAGTAAGTTAATCTTATTTATGGAACCTATTACTTCCTCTATCTTCCTCTGTAAACTTTCATCCATATAATCCCCATCTCCCAATTCCTCTTCGAATCTATATAAAATATTCTCTGGAATTGTGTATTTACCCTCTATATACTTATTTTTTCTTAAATAAACCCTGACCGTTAGTAGAGTAACTTCTATAAAAATAAGCGTTAATCCTTCTTGGATCAACGCACCTATATAGTTGAATAAAGTCCATCATTAAAACTTATCTAAAAACCTTTGAACCTCATTCGGTGATTTTAAAATAATAACTTTTTTATCTTCTGACAATTGTTCTAGCTTTTTTAAAATGTCTGGTCTTTTAGAATTTGGGTAATCCCATATCCATTTTAAAAAGTTTAAATCAATTCTTTCTTCGCAGCCTTCCCCCATATCTGGTCTTGTCTTATTTCGGTATTGCATCATTCTTTTGAAAGCACGGTAAACAC
>NZ_JAAIWM010000008.1 GCF_011008845.1 Bacillus mesophilus
GAATCCAGCTAGCCCAGCCAATTGCGGGTGTAGTTTAATGGTAAAACCTCAGCCTTCCAAGCTGATGTCGTGAGTTCGATTCTCATCACCCGCTCCAATTGATATTTAGACATGGGCCTATAGCTCAGTTGGTTAGAGCGCACGCCTGATAAGCGTGAGGTCGATGGTTCGAGTCCATTTAGGCCCACCATAACGTAATTTATTAAAAAAATCTTTATTCCACCATAGCTCAGCGGTAGAGCATTCGGCTGTTAACCGAAGGGTCGTAGGTTCGAATCCTACTGGTGGAGCCATTTTTTGGGGAAGTACTCAAGTGGCTGAAGAGGCGCCCCTGCTAAGGGTGTAGGTCGTTTACGCGGCGCGAGGGTTCAAATCCCTCCTTCTCCGCCAGTCTCATATATTTTGGCCCATTGGTCAAGCGGTTAAGACACCGCCCTTTCACGGCGGTAACACGGGTTCGAATCCCGTATGGGTCATCTTAAAAAACACACTCCAACTTGTTGAAGTGTGTTTTATTTATTTTAGCTTATAAGGTCAAAAAGATAGTTGGGTTATAGTTCCATTACTAATGAGTTTAATTAGATACATAAAAAGAATTGAACAGAAAAAGAGGCAAATCCTCTTTTTCTTGGCAATTTTATTATTGATTTTTCTTACGCTTCTTATTGTTTTGTCTCTGTTCTGCTGTTAATGGCTCATTCTGAAATTCCTCATTATAGCCGGCGCCTTTTCCTTGTGCACTTGCTGCGTTCATTCCTGGAATTACGTGGTTCGCTTTACGCTTTCCCATTTAACTCACCTCCATAGTTATATAATGAGTAAACTAGGAGAAAAATATGTTGGTAATGAAATTCTAAATGTTTCTTTACTATATGATGTTTATAAGAAATCCTTATAACAAACTATAACTTTCTTTTTATTTACTTATGTATATAGTTGTATTAAGATAAAAAGGTAAGTTAAAGAAGGATTGCTGAATTATATGAAAGCTATCTGTTATTAAGAATGAAAAAGGGGGAGTACTCGTGGCTACAAACGATGTATTCAAATCACGTTCATCCTTTGAGGTGAATGGCAAGAAGTACAATTATTATAATTTAAAAGCCCTTGAAGATGCGGGAATTGGAAATGTTACCCGTCTACCTTACTCAATCAAAGTTTTATTAGAATCAGTTTTACGCCAATATGACGGTCGTGTGATTACTAAAGAACACGTTGAAAACCTAGCTAAATGGGGAACTGATGAGCTGAAGGAAGTTGACGTTCCATTCAAACCTTCTCGTGTAATTCTTCAGGACTTTACAGGGGTTCCAGCAGTTGTTGACTTAGCGTCATTAAGAAAAGCAATGGCTGATTTAGGTGGAGACCCTCAAAAAATTAACCCAGAAAAACCAGTAGATCTTGTAATTGACCACTCTGTACAAGTTGACAGAGCTGGAACTGCTGATGCATTAGCTTTCAATATGGATCTTGAGTTTGAGCGTAATGCAGAGCGTTATAATTTCTTAAGCTGGGCAACAAAAGCATTTGATAACTATCGTGCTGTTCCTCCTGCAACAGGAATTGTTCACCAAGTTAACTTAGAATACTTAGCAAACGTTGTTCACGCTGTTGAAGCTGAAAACGGTGAATTTGAAGCGTTCCCAGATTCCTTAGTTGGAACTGACTCACATACAACTATGATTAACGGTATTGGAGTATTAGGATGGGGTGTTGGTGGTATTGAGGCGGAAGCTGGAATGCTTGGACAACCTTCTTATTTCCCGGTGCCAGAGGTTATTGGTGTTAAGCTTGTAGGAGACCTTCCAAATGGTACAACTGCAACTGACTTAGCATTAAAAGTTACTCAAGTATTACGTGCAAAAGGTGTTGTTAATAAATTTGTTGAATTCTTCGGTCCTGGTGTTGCAAAGTTACCACTTGCTGACCGTGCAACAATTGCCAACATGGCACCTGAATACGGAGCTACCTGTGGTTTCTTCCCAGTTGACGATGAAGCACTTTCATACTTACGTCTAACTGGACGTGATGAGCAATTAATTAGTGTAGTAGAACAATACTCAAAAGAAAATGGCTTGTTCTTTACACCTGATGCAGAAGAGCCTGTATTCACAGATATCGTTGAAATCGATCTATCTGAAATTGAAGCAAATCTTTCAGGTCCTAAGCGTCCTCAAGATTTAATTCCGCTTTCAATGATGAAGGAATCCTTCAATCAAGCACTTTCAGCTCCAGCTGGAAACCAAGGCTTTGGATTAAAACCGACTGACTTGACTAAGGAAGTTACTGTTAAGTTTAACAATGGTGACGAGGCAACAATGAAAACAGGTGCCGTCGCAATTGCTGCAATCACTAGCTGTACTAATACTTCTAACCCATATGTATTAATTGCTTCAGGCCTTGTTGCTAAAAAAGCTGTTGAAAAAGGTTTAGAAGTTCCTAAGTATGTTAAAACATCCTTAGCTCCTGGTTCTAAGGTTGTTACAGCTTATTTAGAGAATTCTGGGTTATTGCCTTATCTAGAAAAGTTAGGCTTTAATACAGTAGGTTATGGTTGTACAACATGTATCGGTAACTCTGGTCCATTACTAGATGAAATTGAAAAAGCTGTGGCAGAGAATGACCTGTTAGTAACATCAGTACTATCTGGTAACCGAAACTTTGAAGGACGTATTCATCCACTTGTAAAGGGTAACTACCTTGCATCACCACCACTAGTTGTGGCGTATGCACTTGCAGGTACTGTTGATGTAGACCTTCAAAATGATGTAATCGGTAAGGACCAGGATGGCAACGATGTATTCTTTAAAGACATCTGGCCTACAACTGAAGAAATTAACCAATTGGTAAAGGATACTGTTACACCAGATTTATTCCGTAAAGAATACGAAACAGTATTTGATGATAATGCTCGTTGGAATGAAATTGAAACTACTGAAGATGCTTTATATCAGTGGGATGAGGATTCAACATACATTCAAAATCCTCCATTCTTTGAAGGATTATCAGCTGAACCTGGTATTGTCGAGCCACTTAGGGACTTACGTGTAGTTGGTAAATTTGGAGATTCAGTTACAACTGACCATATTTCACCAGCTGGTGCAATTGGTAAGGATACTCCAGCAGGGCGTTACCTACAGGAAAAAGGTGTATCACCACGTGACTTTAACTCTTATGGTTCTCGTCGTGGTAATGACCGTATTATGACTAGAGGAACATTTGCTAATATCCGTATTAAGAACCAAATTGCTCCTGGTACAGAGGGTGGTTACACTACTTACTGGCCAACACAAGAAGTAATGTCAATCTATGATGCTTGTATGAAATACAAGCAAGATGGTGTAGGACTTGTAGTCCTTGCTGGTAAAGATTACGGAATGGGATCATCTCGTGACTGGGCAGCAAAAGGAACAAACCTATTAGGAATCAAAACAGTAATCGCAGAGAGTTTTGAGCGTATTCACCGTAGTAACTTAGTATTTATGGGAGTGCTTCCTCTTCAGTTTAAAGAGGGTGAAAGCGCAGAAGTACTTGGTTTAACTGGTAAGGAAACAATTGAAGTCCAAATTGACGAAAGTGTAAAGCCTCGTGATCTTGCAAAGGTTACGGCTACTGACGAAGCTGGTAACAAGAAGGAATTTGAAGTTCTTGTTCGTTTCGATAGTGATGTAGAAGTTGATTACTACCGTCATGGTGGGATTCTACAAATGGTATTACGTGATAAGTTAAAAGAAAACTAATAATCAAAGAGAGCTGCATGTTTGCAGCTCTCTTTTTTTGTTTAGGTAGTAAATATCTATAGATAGGATTATTTAAAGAACCATGATAAAATAGTGTGGGCAAGCTTATTACACACAATGTAAACGAACATTGAATAAGCTATTAGAGATTTTACTATTTTACTACGATCTAAATTATAGGAATCCTGTTTGGAGGTTTGAAAAGTGAAAAGATTTTTAGCAATTGGGATATTACTTGGCCTTATAGGATATACAGTATATACTCAAGTTTGGGTTAATCATAAAGAAGAAGCTGTTAATAGTTCTGTTGATGCACAGACAAATCCATTCAACCCCAATGAGAAAATTGGAACAGTTATTAACAAAGGAGACTTGCTTAATAAAGTAGCACCTGATTTTACTTTAGAAACACTTACAGGAGAGAAAGTTACTCTTTCTGAACTAAAAGGTAAAAAGGTATTTATAAACTTTTGGGCAAGCTGGTGTCCACCATGTCGGGATGAGATGCCAGAAATTCAACACTTTTTTGAACAGCATCCTGATGTAGTGGTGTTGGCTGTAGACCTTAGAAATACTGAAAAAAGTGATGAAGCTGTAGAGAAATATATAACTGAAAACGAATATTCCTTTCCTGTATTATTAGATCGCACAGGACAAGTGGGAGAAAGTTATAAAGTCCTAACATTGCCAACTTCATATTTTATTAATACTAAAGGAGAAGTTCAATATAAATTTATTGGACCCCTTACTTTGGAGAAAATGAAAGAGCTTGCTAATACTCTTAACTAAACAACAGGGCACTGTTGTTTTTTTTTTGTAGTATGTCTATTTAATAAATTTTCACAAAACTGGCATAATTCATTCTATTTTGGGGAATAACAAAAGTAACAACTGGAATAGAAAGAAGGTGGGCCTTTATATGAGAAAGAACAAGAAACGTTCATTTCAGGAATTAGTACTTGAAAATAAAAGGCAGTTACTTAATGATAAGGATGCACTTGAAAGAATTGAAGATCGAATTGAACAAAAACGGTTAGAAAAAGCTGAATAGCCAAACAAAAAGAAGCGGGTAAACATACCAGCTTCTTTTTTTGTATAGTCGTTAACATTCTAGCAAATAGTAGTAGTGATAAAGGGGGGAATGTTATGAGCAATCCAAAAAAGGATAGTAAGCATTTTGTGCCAAGTCATATAGGTACTCAACCAAGAGAGTTTGGTGGGAACAAAGGTAAGAAATATCAGGATAAGTCTGGTGAACAACCACAAGTAATTCAAACAAAAGGTGAATAACATGGGGCTTTTAGTCCCTTGTTTTTACATAGGGAATTGTTATTCAAAAAAAATTATGAGATTACATAAACACAAACATAAATAGAAACACTACTTTTGTAGTACACAAGTTATCAATAAAGGAGGAAGAAAAAATGGCAAATCAACGACCTAACCCTGATGATCGCAGTGACAATGTTGAGAAATTACAAGAAATGATTCATAATACGATTGAAAATATGGAAGCAGCTGAAGCGACAATGGAAGTCTCAAACGATAAAGATCGTGCAGATATCGAGGCTAAAAACGAACGCCGCCGAGAAAGCTTAGAAGCATTTCGAAATGAAGTAAAAGATGAAGCAAACCAAAATAACCAAAGATAATGGCTACATAAAATGACCAGGCGATAATGCTTGGTCATTTTCTTTTATGAAATGCATGACAGTGATATGATAGAAATGGTGATAAATATATGATAAAGAAAAAAATTGCTTTTGATCAAGAGATGATAACAGGGTGGCAAAATGAAGTTAAAAAACAGGGCTTTGTAAAAAATGAGGGGGAAGTTGTTCAATATATACAGTATTTAAAAGCTAACCCTAATCCAGAATTGGAGTCTGTTCTACTGATATTATTGGCACAATCTAGAACACAAAGATTGCAAGAGGTAGATGATCTCGCAATTAGCTGGCTTAAACGTGCAAAACAGCTCAATCCAAGCAGTCCAGATATGATTGACTTTCATTCTAAGATTATTTTTTCTACATTAAAAACACTTCCGTTCCGTCTGGATTTTCCATATATTCGTGAGGCGGACAATAGAACAACTAAAAAAAAGCTTGCGGAAGATTATATAAGTCGGTGTAAGTTGTTTCTTGAAGATTATGAAGACAGCATGAACAATCTAGAGAACCTCTTATCTTATAATGAAGAGCTTGGTGAACAAGCAAACAAATGGATGAAAGCTATAGAAGAATTAAAGCTACAAATAGAAAAGCTGTTAAAAGCTTCTGAAGAGTATTATGCATCCATAAGCGGGGTGTTTCATACATCGGTCTATCTTGACGAGATTAAAATTTCTTTAGAACAAATTGAAAATATTAAGAAGGTTTTCTTGTCGGGTGAAGGTAATAAAAAGGAAAAAGGACCAAGCAGTTTACAGGATTTAGAACAGATGATTGGAATGAACCAAGTAAAGGAACGAGTTCATCGCCACTCTCATTTTATCCAATATCAAAAACGGAGAAAAGAATTAGGCTTTACGATGAAGGACGAAATTAGTCTCAATATGGTGTTTACTGGAAATCCTGGTACCGGTAAGACTTCATTAGCTAGGATGTTAGCAAAAGTTTATTTTGAGTTAGGTGTGTTGACTAAGACAGAAGTAATCGAAGTGGATCGTTCTCACTTGGTAGGCTCATATGTAGGTCAAACGGAGGAAAACGTAAAGAATGCGATCACACGAGCTCTAGGCGGCGTTCTATTTATAGATGAAGCATATAGCTTAAAACGAGATGGTCAAGGATCAAGTGATTATGGACAAACAGCCATTGATACACTTGTTTCACTGATGACTAGTGGGGAATTTGCAGGAAAGTTTGCAGTAATATTAGCTGGATATCCCGAAGAAATGAGGCAATTCTTATCCTCAAATCCTGGTCTTCGAAGTCGTTTTCCTGAAAGTAATCATATTCATTTACCTGATTATACAAATGAAGAGCTCCTTGAAATTGCCAAAAAAGTAGCCATTGATAACGATTATTTAATAACTGAAGAAGCATTAATTGAGCTAGAGACAAGAATCGAGAAAGAACGAGTGGATGAGAGCTTTGGTAATGCTCGAACTGTAAAGAATATAGTTCTTGATTCTATTTTTCAAAAAGGTGCAACTATCGACCTCAATAGTGTCGATAGCTTTGATCTTACTTTGTTAGAGAAGAAGGACCTACTTGCTACAATTGATGATTCCAAAGAAAAGTTACCTGATGAGATGTTAAATGAATTGATTGCATTAGAAGGCATTAAAGAGGAAATGAAAAAAATTCAACACTTTGTTCAATTGCAGCAAGTAAGGAAAGAAAAAGGATATAAGAATGTGCCAGTTCAATTACATGCAGTATTTAGTGGGAATCCAGGTACTGGAAAGACGACTGTCGCTAAAATTTATGCGAAAATGTTAAAGGAAACTGGATTATTAAAACGTGGGCATTTAGTAGTAGCAAGCAGAGCAGATTTAGTTGCAGGGTTTGTGGGGCAAACGGCTTTAAAAACAAAGAAGAAAATTAGAGATGCACTTGGTGGAGTCTTGTTTATTGATGAAGCCTATTCACTTTTATCTAATTCTCCTACCGATTTTAGCAAGGAAGCTATAGATACTATTGTAGATGAAATGACTAAACATAATGATAATTTAGTCATTGTATTGGCAGGTTACTCAAAAGAAATGGACGGGTTATTAAAAAGTAATCCAGGTCTTCACTCCCGCTTTAAAAAGTTCTTTCATTTTCCAGATTACACTTCTAAAGAAATGGTAGACATTATTCTAAATACTGTGAAACAATATGAGTACGAGCTTACCTCTGAGGCAATACAGCTATTAAAAGATTTTACAGAAAACCATAAAATAGAAGGTAATGGTCGATTTGCCCACAATATTGTAGATGAGTTATTACAAATACAAGCAGCACGTATTATGGAACAATCAGATGTCACAGAAGATGAATTTTCTATTATAAATGAGAAGGATGTAGAAGAGGTTTTATCATCGTATCGTACATAGGAGAAAGGGGAAATAGGTGTGATATCAAAAAGAGAGATTGAAGTTAGATATGCTGACACAGACCAAATGGGTGTTGTCTATCATGCAAATTATTTGGTATGGATGGAGATTGGAAGAACAGGGTTAATTAAGGATCTTGGCTTTAGTTATGCGGAGCTAGAGGCTGAAGGAATTGTTTCTCCTGTTCTTGATATACAAATTTCATACAAAAAGCCGCTAAGGTACGGGGAGACTGCAATTATAAAGACTTGGATTTCAGAATATGATGGATTTCGGTCTATATATGAATATGAAATATTAACTCCAAATGGAGAATTGGCTGTCTCTTCTCGATCAACTCATGTTTGTGTCAAAAAGGATTCTTTTCGTCCTATATCATTTAGGAGGGCTTATCCTAAATGGCATGAAGCCTATCTAGCTGCTAAGGTTAAGGTAGTAGAATAGTGGCTTTTGGGATTAAGCGTGAAGAACTAAATAAGTGGAAGGAACTTGTGCAAAAAGGGGATCGTATAGTTTTTATAACACATTACTGGATCCATCCTAAATTCCCTAACATTAAGACAGTGACAAAGGCTGGATGTTCTGACCTCAGCTTACTAAAAGAATGGGGAAGGCAGTATGGACTAAAGCCAGAATGGATACATAAACGTGAAGAGTACCCTCATTTTGATTTAATTGGAGATCATCAAATAGAGATATTGATTAAAGAAGGGGTTTTCGAACAGCTAGAACGGTTCAGTTTAAAAAAGCTGACTTAAAACAGTAACAATCAGTGGGAAGCCCCGCTGATTGTTTTTCAATGATCTGTATTTAGGAAATAATCAATTTGGTTGAGCCTTCATTGATTATAAGATATTTCATGCCTTTACATAAAGAAATTCGGGTTCTAAATACTTTTCGTTATATTTTACATCTAAATGATGACCGTCAAAGTACCAAAGATCTCTTTCTTCAACAAAAAATGTAATTCCATTTGAGGTTGCACTTATACCAATATCTTCAGGTTCATCTTTTGAGACTCCTAGGGAAAAGCCTGACAACACTGTGCCGTGTCCGCCGTAACGCACATAAAATCGAATATAGTCACCATTATTTAGATTTAGTTCATGTTTATACCAGCTTACTGATTGATCATCTATAGTTAGCTTCATTATAGGCTCCTTTCAGGAGAGAGATATCTCTCATTATAAAGAAACTAAAAAGGATGCACAAACTTTTCGAAGTTAGGAGTGTAGGGATGGTAATACCTTATACGATTTGTTTCATCAAAAAAAATGAAGAGCTACTTATGTTATATCGAATGAAGTCACCAAATCTCCATAAGTGGAATGGTGTTGGTGGTAAGATAGAAATAGGAGAGAATCCTTTACAATCTGTTTAACGTGAGGTATTAGAGGAAACAGGTTTAAACATTACAGACCTGTCATATCGAGGAGTGGTAAGTTGGGATGGTATTAGCGGGATGCATGTGTACAGAGCAGATCATTTTTACGGTGAGCTTACTGCAAGTGAGGAAGGTCCATTAGAATGGAAAGAGTTCCAGTGGATCTTGGAATCAAAAGAGACAGTCTCTAACATACCTATTTTCCTACACCACATACTTAGTGAGGATCCTCCTGTTGAATTTGTTTTTACCTATGATAAGGAACACATTTCTGATTACAAAATACTTCCTCTACAAATAGCCCAAGCTTAGTCTGCTTGGGCTATTTCCTTTTCCGGAAGAAGCTGGTTCATATGTGCGGTAATTTCCTCAAAAATAGTAGTTGCTCCTGAAAGGCCATATTGAGAAGCGTTTTCTAATGGAACAACTTTATATCGGTGTGACTTAGAAACATAGGTAGAAATAAAGGACGGATCTTGCAGGGTTATTGTCCTTTTTCCATTTGAAACCTCTTTATTAACAGTAAGTGTAAAGATTCCACCAATTTCACGATAAATGGACTTTTGTCCAGATAAGAAATTTCCTAATGAGTATACTACAAAACCTTTATTACCATTTTCTGTTTTGACCCATTCCATTGGTTGAAGTACATGAGGATGATGTCCAAGAATTAGATCTGCACCAGCCGCGATTACTTCTGTGGCAATTTGCCTTTGTTCTTCACTAGGCATACGCTGATATTCATTACCAAAATGTAAGCTAACAACGACAACATCACTTATTTCTTTAGCAAGCTCTATATCCTTTGCTATCTTTGGTAGATCAATTAAATTAACGATGTATGGATGCTCTTCTGGAATAGGTATACCGTTCGTTCCGTAAGTGTAAGCAAGAAAAGAAAAGCTGATGCCATTTCTCTTGATTGTCCTAATTACTTGACTATCTTCTTTAGAAGCATAGCCACCTGTATATTGCATTCCAATTTTATCATAATAATTTGTAGCATTCTGTACGGCTTGTACGCCTCTATCAATAGTATGATTGTTGGCGATTGACACAATGTCAACTCCTGAATCCTTTAAAGTGTCGGCAAGCTCATAGGGACTATTAAAGCGAGGATATGTTGATAATCCCAGTTCTTGTCCACCAATCATAGTTTCTTGATTAGCGAAAGTAAGGTCAGCATTTTCCAGGTAAGGTTTGACCTCTGAGAACATAGGAGAAAAATCATAGCCTGTGTTAGTCTTGGCAGCGTTGTATACAAGACTATGGATGAGTATATCACCAACGGCAGAGATGGTTGCTGAACTTTTAAAGTCTTTTGAAGTAAGGTTATTTTCCTTTGCTAAATGAACTTTTATAGGGTCATTTGTTACAAGGGAAGGTTCAGTTTTTTGAATGAACAAAACAAATATGACGGATAGCAGGACAAAGGATGAAATAGAAATAAATAAGATGCGTTTATTCATAAATTATAGACTCCTTTTTGTTATCTATCTCTACTATAATGCAAAATCCGTCAAATTGTATCAATTTTTTCGAATACACTGATAATTATTTCGTTATCTACGGGTCAAGTGTTTTCCGTTCCATTGTACTAATGAATATTAAAGCAAGAAAATTAATGAAGAGAACTTTTATTATAACTCCCCACCATCATATTCCTCATTCCATTCTAGTAATTCATCAAAATTATTAATTTTTTTATGTGAGGATGTAGTCGTTAAATCCTCCATCATCTCAAATAATTCTAAGGCAAATTCTTCATTTTCATTTGGGTTATCCGAAACTTCAACTTCGTATACGAAGTTCTTTTGTCTTCTTTTTTTCACCAATATAATTCCTCCTCTTGGAATGATGGTATTGTAAATATTGTATGCCCAAAAAATAAAAAACATCCTTAAACAACATAAAAAATATGAATATCGGAAAGGATCTATGATTTCTTTAATGTTAGTGTTGATTTATTCTGGGTAGCCAATCTCTTATTAAGGATTGAACGATACTACGCTTCTCTATATGAAGCATATGTCCTGCTTGGTCTAAAATAGAAAATGTGCAATTTGAAAACTTATCAAGAAGAAAATAGTGATCTTGATATCCACAAATAGAATCTTGTTTACCTAGAATGACCAAAGCAACTTGTGATAGGCTACTAACATCATTAAATGGTTCTTCAGTAAACAGATATCCATGTTCTCTCCAGTTGGATTGAAGAAATTCTTTATTAGCTAATAGACGTCCTGGTTGAATTTCATTTAAAAAATATGCCAGGTTTTCTTTGTGTTGATGAATGAACAAAGTCTCAAATGCAACTCTAATATCAGAATCAATTTGATTAAACATCTCTCTATCTTTAGAGTAAACAACCTTTTGGGGAAGATTTCTTTCTTTTAGATGGATTGCTGGAGCAAGTAAGCAGATTCCCTTCACACTTTTCTGTCTATGATGTAAAATGGCTTGTGCCAGATATCCACCATATGAAATCCCAATCAGAGAGAAGGGTTGGTTGGGTATGGTTGCATCAATAAAATCTAGTATGTTTAATAGGATATCATCTGAAGTCTTAAGGTCTTTATTAATTGTACTTAGTCCATGTGCAGGTAAATCGATATAGATTCTCTGAAATCCTTCATGTTTCTGAAAAACAGGCTCGAGCCATTTCATCGATCTATGGTCTGACCCCATTGAATGCAAAAATAAGATTGGTAAACCGCTCCCGACAACTTCATAATGAATAGATCCTTTAGAAACTTGGCACGTTTTCATATTTTCCTCCTTGAATTTTATCTATATCTGATATTTTCGATAAATATCTATAAATCCCTTTTAGGCTGTCTGAGGAGAGACAAGAAAAAAGCATCCTAAATTAGGATGCGAAGGAGAAGCTTATTTATTTTTTCTTACCCAGTATATGAACCTTGGGTTCCGTTTTATTAAGTATTCGCTTTATGTTTGTCCGATGTCGATAGAAAACGAAGGCCACTAGAAGGCTTACTACAATGATTAAAGGAAGATCCTTAGTAAACAGACTATAAATAATTGTATAAAGGCCAGTAAGCATTGATGAAAGTGAAACGTACTTAGTAATCAGTAAAAGAATCAAAAATATTAAAGCCATCGTTACAAATAAGACAGGGCTATAAAATAGGAGAACTCCACCGGATGTTGCTACAGCTTTTCCACCTTTAAAGCCTGCAAAAATAGGGTACATATGACCTATAACAGCAAAGGTACCAACGAGTAAGGGATGAACATCAACACCGAACAAAAAAGGAAGAGCTGTGGCTAAGGTACCCTTTAAGATATCTGCAAAAGTAACAATAAAACCCGCCTTTTTCCCAAGTATTCTAAAGGTGTTAGTTCCTCCTAGATTGCCACTTCCATGTTCTCTAATATCAATCCCATAACCAAGTTTTCCAACAATTAATCCTGATGGAATAGAACCTATTAGATAAGCAAGGATAATTATGATTCCTATAAGCATGTTCTTTCTCCTTTCTTAATGAGATGTCTATGTATTTCGGGTAGTGTCCTATAATATGAAATCCTCTTTCATTTTAGCCCAAGTTTGAGAAGGATGGAAGAGGTGAGAGCGAATAATGCAAATAATTGATAAGAAACCTACAACAAGAAAGGGTACCTAAGATTGTCCTAGTTGTTGTTTAAACAAAGATGTTTACTAGTAGTATAGTAGTTTTAATTTATTTTAAAAAACATAGCTAAGCCTCCATATAGCAGAAAGTACCGGGTATTGTATAAAATCATGGGAAAATATGTTATATTAATAGAAAATGTTAGGAGCTGAGAAGGATGCCAATGGAGGAGGAAACAATTGAATTAGTAAAAACAGGCTCTACTATATTTATAGGGTTAGCTATAGTAATTACTATATTCTTCTGGTTTAAAAATAGATCAAAACCTCTAATTGTACATGGAGCCTACTTACATTTAATAGGACATTTCCTACTATTAAGCATTACTATTTATTCTGCTATTCGTACCATATCATTTGATGTCATGCTAGAGGATGGCACAATTCACCCAATGGCCTCTGAAGAAGTATCGTTAAAATTAGGTGTAACAGGGTTAATATGGGCAGGAAGCATGATGCTATTAATGGTTTCTATTTTTATGTTTTCTATGGCGATAAAACGAGGGAGTATTACGGACGGGCGTTGAAATTAAAGTCTAATCCTTAATAATGTCTATATTAATAGAATGGGGTAATTGGAATGGAAAACAAGATTGATGTTAACCCTTTTTTAGAAGTTGATTTACCGAGGGCTTGGGGACCAGCAACTTTTGATATGGCTTTACCTTTAGTTGATGCTTTAAACATTAAACCAGGTATGCGAATTTTAGAAGTAGGTGGAGGGTCAGGTCAAATTGCCACAACTCTAGCGAAACATTGGGATGTATCGGTAGTAACTTTAGAACCATGGGCTGAATCAAATGAAATTCAATTATACGCTGCGTCTCAAGGTGTGGAGAACAAGGTGTTACAATTAAAAATCAAAGCACAGAATCTGCCATTTGCTGATCATTCATTTGATGCAATCTTTAGTATTGGATCATTTGAGATGATAGGGGACGAACGCCCCAAAGCTTTATCGGAAATGATTCGCGTTGCAAAGCCTGGTGCTTCAATTGGTATTGCTGAACCCATGTGTTTACCTGTTGAGATGCCGAGTGAATTAGTAGATTTGGATCGTGAATTTAAGTTAGGATTTCAAGAGTGTTTTTCAACCTTAGAATGGAATGAAAATTTATTTATTAATCAAGGACTAGCGATTAAGGAGAGTTATTATTTTAAGGAAGCCTATCAATGGTGGTTGAAATACCGAGATCAGGGACTCATTTCAGAAGCTGAACAAACATTGATCACAAAAGATAAAGGGCAGTGGATATCCCTAGGGCTTGTTGTGGGTAAAAAGAAAGCATAATCAAAAAAGAGCATGGCTTTAAAACCATGCTCTTTTTTATGTTCAAGATTTATCAACTGCTACTTGGGTTCCACTTTGATAGACTAGCTTATAAAAGATTAATAAGACTAATCCGATTAGTGAGCTAATCCCTAATAGAAGGTATAGAAAATGGATCCCATAATCCTCGATGATTGAACCTCCAGCTAGTGCACCAACAATCCCTGAATAGCCAAAGAAGACGGAAACGAGTAATACATGCCCAGTAGACTGAAGCTGCTCGGGTACTATTTTAGTCACATAAGAGAAAGAGGCAGTAAAGAAGACGGCGAAAATGATTCCATGTAAAGGTTGATAGATAAATATTTCAATTGGACTCGAAGCAAAAGACATGCCGATAAAACGAATGCCATATAACAAGGCAGCAAACATAATAAAAGTCAGTTCGTGATACTTTCTAAACCATAAATGGCTAATGGCGAACACAAACACCTCTACAGATACTCCAACAAACCATGCCCAGCCCACAATCGTTTCATCACCATTTAGTTCTTTTATAAACACACTCAAATATACATCGTTGGCTCTATGGGCAATGGTGATTGTTAATGCCACTAGTAAAAATAATACAAATCTTAAGTCTTTCAATAATTTGAATGCATCCAAAAGTTGCACAGGTTTATCAGATGCCTTTACATCCTGTAGCCACCAGCTACTTAATAGGCAAACCGTTGTAAAAAGTAAAAAAGGTACTAGTATATTTTCTACACCTAAATAATTAAGAAGATAACCTGTAGCTACACTAGAGATGGCAAAGCCAAGTGAACCCCACATTCGTAAACTACCAAATGAAACTCCGGTTTGAACGGCAGTTTTTTGGGCAAGGCTTTCACCTAATGCTCCTAATGGGGCCATAAAAAAGAATAGAAAATAAGCAAAGATCGCAAAAGCTAGGAATTGATCAAGTTGAAACATAATTAACCCAGAGATAAACATACCTATGGCACTATATAAAATAACTTTTTTTACAGTTTTGTATTTATCACTCAAGTATCCTGCAATAGGCTCAGATAATAAAGATGCAATGGGACCAATTGCCAAGATCCAACCAATTTGTGAAGGGGACATTCCCTTTTCAATCAGAAATAAAGATAAGAAACTGGTTACTACGAAACCTGTTGCATGAAAGAAAAACAGAAAAGTTTTTAAAACGTTTGTTGAACGAACATGATGTGACAAAATCAATCTTCCTTTCTAAAAAAACTAACCTTTCAACAATACTACTTTTATCTATTTATTGTAAAGAAATTATTCTTTACTTGTATAAAGGATGTTGATAAAGTTGTTGGTAGTCTATCACAGGTGAAGGAAGGTCTTTTTGTGTCAAAATGGTTGCTTTATCAATTACTCTTTTGGTTAATGGTGATATGGGGCTTTAATGTTTCAGCTGTAAAGATTTTGGTCACTTATTTTCCACCTGCTTTTATGCAAGGGACTCGAATTCTAATTGCTGGGCTTTCTGTACTTCTTATTTTGTTATTTATGAAAAGTTTAAGAAAAGTTACCCGTAAAAATATAATTGGTTTACTAATTGCTGCCTTCGTTGGCGTGGTGGGACATCATCTTTGTCTGGCAATTGGACTAATGAGTACAACTGCTACAAATGCTGGTTTGATATTAGGCTTGATTCCTTTATGTACGGCTATTTTAGCAATGATTTTCTTAAATGAAAGGCTTACAATAACGAAGTCACTTGGGATTTTCATGGCCTTAATCGGAGTTTATTTAATTGTAATGAACGAGAATGGTAGGTTAAATGATTTATCCATTGGTGATCTTTTTGTTTTAGGTGGTGTAATCACACAGGCAATTAGTTTCATTCTAATTAAAAAGCTTGCAGCCAATATTGAATCTCGCCAAATGACTGGTATGATGCTAGTATTTGGATCATTAATGTTGTTAATTATTAGCTTTTTTACAGAATCACCCGAAACGATAACCACTACAGAGATCCCAAGTTATGTTTGGTGGATTTTAATTGCATCTGCTGTTATTGCAACAGGACTAGGTCACATGGTTTATAATTATGCAATCCATCAACTTGGTGCAAGTACAACCGCTATCTTTATTAATTTAAGTCCATTTTTCTCTGTCGTAGGATCGGTCTTATTCCTAGGAGAACAAATACACGCAAAACATATCGTAGGTTTTACTTTCATTATAAGTGGAGTCATCCTTGGTACAGGTGCTATAAAGTTGCGCTATTTAAACAAAGGAAGAATGCCACAAGTGAAAAAAGCTATTGGGAAGTAAGTCTGAATTTCACGTTAAAGATAATAGAAGTTAAGGGCCTAACTATTTAGTTAGGCTCTATTTTATCCCTTTAGGAAAGAGGTAAAACCGAAAATACTACAGAATTTAATAGTATTCTATAAAGAAAGGTGAATTTTATGAAGATAATAGAAACAGAGAGGTTGGTTCTTAGATGGGTAGAATTGTCAGATGCAAGTTTCATTCTTGACTTATTAAATGATCCTACCTGGCTGAAATACATAGGAGACAAAAAAATAAGAACGATTGAGGAAGCTGAAAACTATATATCTTTTGAGCTTAGGGAGATGTACAGGAAATTTGGCTTTGGTCTATATTTAGTTGAACTAAAGGAAAATAAAATTCCATTGGGGATTTGCGGACTAATTAAGCGGGATTCTTTAGTAGACATAGATATTGGATTTGCTTTTTCATCTAAATTTCAACGAAGAGGGTATGGATTTGAAGCAGCTTCTGCTACTCTTCAATATGCAAATGAAACCCTGGAATTGAAGAAGCTTGTAGCCATTACCACTGAAAAAAATGTGCATTCTGCTAACTTGCTAGAAAAAATTGGGATGAAGTATAACTCGATGATTCTTCTACCTCATGCTAAAGAAGAGCTTAGGTTATTTACAATCAATCTTAAATGATACTGTTTAAGGATTTCAATCTATGTATGAACAGATTATATAAATAAAAAAATTAAGAAAGTAGTCTTAAAGAAAGAGCTTGAAGATAAGCTCTTTTTTTAATTGCTTACTTCCAACAAGTGCCTTTAACTATATAAAAATTAAGAAAAACTTAAGATTTATAGAAATCTTTTCTTCAGAAATGGGGTTCATAATAAAACTATCAAAAGTAAAGGAGGGGAGTGCTATAATAGCAATAGTTTCCAATTGGCAGGTGAATAGAATGAATAGTTATACTGTGTTAGTCGTAGATGATGAAAAAGAAATTAGAGATGCACTTGAGATTTACTTAAGGAATGAAGGGATGAATGTACTACAAGCTTCAGATGGTATGGAAGCAATTGAATTGCTGGTTGATCATGATGTTCATTTAATCATGATCGATATCATGATGCCAAAGCAAGATGGAATCCAAACCACATTCAAAATTAGAGAGGAAAGAAACATTCCTATTATTATGTTATCAGCAAAGAGTGAGGATTCTGATAAGGTACTAGGTTTAAAGGTTGGAGCAGATGATTATATAACAAAGCCTTTTAACCCTTTAGAACTAATAGCACGAGTTCAATCACAGTTAAGAAGGTACGTGAAGCTCGGTCAATATGAAGGAATGAAAAAGCTGATAAACATAAGAGGCTTAACATTAAATCAAGAAACTAAGGAAGTCACGATTAACGGTGAATGCGTAAAGCTAACCCCAATTGAATACAAAATAGTTGAGCTACTAATGCTCCACCCTTCAAGAGTGTTTTCAATTGATGAAATCTATGAAAAGGTATGGAATGAACGAAGCTATAATGCCGAAAATACGGTAGCTGTACATATTAGAAAGATTCGTGAAAAGATTGAGATTAATCCGAAAGATCCAAGATATTTGAAGGTGGTGTGGGGAGTTGGATATAAAATTGAAAAATAAACAGTTCATTATGTTCGTTATTATTGGGTTCTTGTTTTTTTTTGGCATAGCAAAGCTTATGCCCTACTCTTATAGTTCCCTTCAACATTATAAGGGGAGCTACTTTGAAACAGATCAGTTTGCTAATCAGGTAGTAGAGTTCTTACTGCTTTTTAATCTTACAACACAAAGCTCAAATGTTACGGTTGATTCATTTGAAGTGGAAGAGCGTAAAGAGTTTTTCTCTTCTCAATTATCAGAGAAAACAGCCTCCATCCTAGCAGAATACGAGGAGAAGATCGCAGAGAGTAATGAGAATAACGACAAAGAAGCTGTGGATGTACTCATCAAGGAACAGGACGAAAAAATTACTTCATTAGAAAAGGAATTCACAAAATCAGACGAAGAGATAGAAAAGATAATCTTAGAGGAAAAAAACAGCCAGCTTGAAGAGGAAATGGAATTTAGCCAATCTAGATTTAAAGAAGAACAAAGAGATTTTCAGTACTATATTGAGGATCAAGATGGAAAGGTGTATTCGAACGTTAAAGGTAAGAATGAAACACAGTTGGAAAACGAAAGTTACTATTTCCAGAACTTCCCATATCACACAAAATCAACAGATCAATTAACAGAGGTTAATCGTATGTTTATTACCGAGGGGATGAGTGGATATATTGCGGTCTCAAAAACGGATCAAAACTATCACGGGTTATTAATCGAGGAAATGTATGATTTTATTGATGAAAAGAAAAGATTTTTCCTGAATTTTACGCTCGGGATCATTTCTTTATTAAGCAGTGTTTTTCTTGCCTTTAAAGTCAGAAAGCAAATTTACATCTTGGCTAAACCTTTTATAGCATTGTATGTGAAGACTAATATTGATCTGAAATTCCTTATATTTGGGTTTACTTCTTTTTTCTTGTTACTGTTTATAGATGCCATAAATGATCATTTTACTGGATTGCTTCTTTTTGGTATTACTCTAGTTCTTTGGAGTGGTCAACTTTATTTAGTAAATCAAAAGAGTAGTACGTTAAAGGAAGAATGGAAAAATAGCTGGGTCTTGCAGCAAAAAGAAGTTCTCGACCGAAAGCTACTGAATAAACCATTGTTTAAGATTTTACTGTTATTAACCATAGCCTTCTTAACAGGGACGTCAGTTGTTTTCTTTCAATATAATTCTCATCCAATCTTCTATTTTGCATTTGCTGGATTTATTGGTCTATGTCTATTGGTTTATGTATTAAAAAAACTAGCTTATTTTCAGGTAATCTTAAAAGCATCTGAAGACATGACTCTTGGAATCGATAGCAAGGAATTGATTGTTAAGGGAAAGGGTCCATTAGCAGATTTAGCTAGTAATCTTAATAAACTAAAAGAGGGAGTCCGCTTCTCCCAAAAGGCTCAGGCGAAAAGTGAACGACTTAAAACAGAATTGATATCGAATGTTAGTCATGACTTACGAACACCATTAACCTCCATCATCAACTATACAGGTTTTCTTAAGAATAAAGGACTTAGTGAAGATGAGCGGGATAACTATATTGAAATAATCGACCGGAAATCACAACGATTGAAAGTGTTAATTGATGATCTATTTGAAGTCTCCAAAATGGCAAGTGGGGAGATTGAGTTAAATCTCGAAAAAGTCGATATTGTTCAGTTAGTTAAACAAACTATGGGAGAGTATGATGAGCAAATAAAGAATTCTAACCTTGATTTCAAGGTTTCTTCAAACCAATCCAAAATGTATACAATGGTTGATGGAGGGAAAATGTGGAGAGTATTTGATAATATCATTAGTAATATTTTAAAATACTCGCTCGATCACTCTAGGGTTTATATAAAGACAGAAGAGGTCAATAACGAAATCATTATTACCTTTAAAAATATTTCAAAGTATGATCTAAAAGAAAATATTGATGAATTATTTGAGCGCTTTAAACGTGGTGATGATTCTAGGCATACAGAAGGATCAGGCTTGGGGTTGGCAATCGCTAAATCCATCGTGGATCACCATGAGGGTCAACTTGATATTGAATTAGATGGAGATTTGTTTAAAACAGTTGTAACATTAAAGAAGTAGTTTTGAAGAATAGCTTGATAAATAGGGAAAGATATCTCTACTCACAGTTCTTGAGATATATTATTCTGATTTGCAGGATATAGAAAAAATAAAGAATCAGAGTAGGCAAACTTGTCTGCTTTGATTTTCTTTGTTTTACCCAGAAGCCGACATCATTTATAATAATCCTAATCCAAATGCATTATTTATATCTAAACTTCATATAGATGATACGTAAATGCTATAATAGTAGAATAGGAGTGAGTTTTAGTGGAAAAAATTATCATGGAGATCACTCAAAATTTCGAAAACATGAATAGAAAAAATAAAGTGCCTCACAGTAAAGCGGAAAACAACCACCATCTTTATCCTCAATCTGATAAGCAGGACCCACTCTTCTTAAAAATCCAATTAAACTACGAGCTAATTGAAGAATACCTGGGGTAGAGCTGTTAGCTAGCTAGGAATACAAGGAGTAAGACATGAAAGTAATTATCGCAGAAAAGCCAGATCAAGGAACAACACTTGCATCACCGTTTAAATCAAAGAAGCATCAAGGGTATATTGAAATCTATCCTAATGAACTTTTTGAAAATGGTGCTTATGTGACATGGGCTGTAGGACATCTATGCCAATTAGTTGCTCCAGAAAAATACAAGCCAGAATGGAAAAAATGGTCCCTAGAGCGTCTGCCAATTATACCTGAAAAGTTTCAATATGAAGTTGAGCGTTCTAAATATAAGCAATTTCAGGTGGTCAAAAGTTTATTAATGAAGAAGGATGTAACTGAAATCATTCATGCTGGAGATGCGGGGCGTGAAGGTGAACTAATTATAAGAAATATTGTAAATCTGGTTGGAATAAAAAAGCCCATGAAACGATTATGGATATCCTCCTTAACGAAGAAAGCAATTTATACTGGCTTTCAAGAACTATTAACAGAGGAAGCAACACGAAATCTGTTTTATGAAGCTTATACAAGGGCTTGTGCTGACTGGGTTGTCGGAATGAATGCTTCTAGAGTATATAGTATCCTTTTAAAAAACAAGGGAATGTCGGATGTCTTTTCAGCAGGCCGTGTCCAAACTCCTACTCTAGCACTTATTGTAAAAAGGGAAAATGAAATTGATGCATTTCAATCAGAGCTATTTTGGGAAGTATTAGCAACCTTTAACATGAATGATAAAACGTATGAAGGAAAATGGCAGAAAGATCAGGATTCCCGTCTTAAGGACGAGGCAATGGCAAAAAAGATTGCTGCATTTTGCGAGAATAAAGAGGCAGTTGTAAAGGAAATGCAAACGGAGAGAAAGGAGTATCAGCCTCCTTATCTATTTAACTTATCTTCTTTGCAGGCAACAGCAAATAAACGTTACAAGTTTTCTCCAAAGAAAACGTTAGATGTTTTACAGCAATTGTATCAAAAAGGAATTGTTTCGTATCCTCGTTCTGATTCTTCCTTTATCACTGAGGGTGAAGCCGATACATTCCCGGAAATTTTAAAAAAGCTAAGTCAATTTGACGAATATAAAGAGCTATTTCCTTTACCAGTTCCGTCTATTAAACAGAATAAACGCTACGTGAACGAAAAAAAGGTGACAGACCACTATGCGATTATTCCAACAGAACAGGTAGTTGATCCTAAAAAACTATCAGGTGATGAACAGAAGCTTTATGATTTGGTCATAAGGCAATTACTTGCGGCACATCATGAAAAGGCGATTTTTGATTATACAACGATTACTACCTTAGTGGAAGGTCGAGCGGAATTTGTATCTAAAGGAAAGCAGCAAATTCAGGAGGGATGGCGTAAAGTAATATTTCAGGATGACCAGGATAAGGAAGTCATCCTACCTCTCGTTGAACAAGGTGAAAGCGGTAAGGTAACAAAGGTTAAGGTAAAGGAAGGGAAAACCCAGCCTCCGAAAAGATATACAGAAGGACAGCTTATCACCCTTATGAAAACAGCAGGAAAACATCTCGAGGACTCTGAGCTTGAGAAGATTCTCATGAAGACAGAGGGGCTTGGTACTGAGGCCACAAGAGCAGGGATCATTACCATGTTAAAAGATCGAAAGTACATTGATGTAAAGAAAAACCAAGTTTTTGCTACTGACAAAGGAAGAGTATTAATCCGTGCAATCGGTGATAAAATTCTAGCTTCACCTGAGATGACGGCCAAATGGGAGCAACGTTTGTCTGAAATTGGACAAGGTAAGGCCTCCGCTGGAATGTTTATGGAACAAACGAAGAAAATGTCTGAGAGAATCATTCAAGATGCTGTAGAATCTTCCTCTGAGTGGAATTTCCAAGATCTAAATATATCGAGTATACAACGAGTAACGAGCAAAGCGTCAATTGGAACAGCAGTTGGTGATTGCAAGCTTTGTGGAGGTTCTGTCATAGATAAAGGTAATTTTTATGGTTGCTCGAACTATTCTAATACAAAATGCTCGTTTACTGTTTCTAAAGTAATTCTAGGTAAAAAATTAAGTACAACACAACTGAAAAAATTGCTTAGTTCTGGACAAACAGACTTGATGAAAGGGTTTAAAAAAGGAGATAAGGAGTTTGAAGCACGTCTTCAATTTACAGAAGGGGGCTCAAAGATCACTTTTCTCTTTGCAGATAAGGAAAAAGTAAAGGCGAGTGAAAGTAATTAAATTATTAGATTGTCTAACATGTAAATGATAGGTTCTCTTGTTTCTTAGCGTGGTTAAACAAAAAAACATGCTGAATTTCCAATGAAAGACGATCTAGTTGGTAACACTATCTAGTAAACAAACTATAGAGAGAAGGAAAAGAACTTTGCAGGATTTTTCCAAATTAGGGGTTAGTGAACCTCTACAACATGCACTTAAAAAGAACGGAATTTCACAACCAACACCTATTCAGGTGGAGGCAATACCTCACATTTTAGCGGGTAAGGACCTTATGGCGCAAGCTCAAACAGGTACTGGAAAAACTATTTCATTCATTTTACCGATTTTAGAAAAGATTAATGTCGAGCAGGAGTATATTCAATCTCTAATTGTTGCACCGACAAGGGAACTTGCTATTCAAATAACTAATGAGTTTCAAAAGTATAAATCTGATTTAATCAATGTACTAGCTGTTTATGGTGGACAGGATGTTGAGCGACAATTAAAGCGTTTAGCGGGTACTGTCCATATAGTGGTGGGTACACCAGGGAGAATATTAGATCATCTTAGACGAGAAACGATTCAGCTTCAGAATGTCTCCATGTTAGTGCTAGATGAAGCGGATCAAATGCTACATATCGGCTTCATAAATGAAGTCGAGGATATCATAAAAGAAACCTCTTTTGAACGTCAAACTATGCTTTTTTCAGCAACTCTAACAGATCAGGTCAAATCATTAGCCAAGAAATATATGCGTCTTCCGGTATCGATAAAGGTTGCGGATGAATATAAGACACTTGAGGAAATTGAGCAACTTGTTTATGAAACCACCGATCGTCAAAAACAAGCATCTCTTTGTAAGATCTTAGATGAACACCGTCCGTTTTTAGCAGTCATTTTCTGTAGGACGAAGCGAAGAGCAGACAAACTTTACGATGACTTGAAGGGGTTGGGGTATAATTGTGACGTTCTACACGGTGATCTGTCACAGCCTAAACGAGAAAAAGTCATGGAGCGATTTCGTAAAGCAGAGATACAATATTTAATTGCTACAGATGTGGCTTCACGCGGATTAGATGTAGAAGGTGTAACGCATGTATTCAATTATGATGTCCCTGAGGATGTGGATAGTTATATCCATCGAATTGGGAGAACTGGAAGAGCTGGTAGTAAAGGACTTGCCATTACGTTTGTAGCACCAAAGGATTTTCAGCAATTAAAACTGATTGAAAAAGAAATTGGGATGACTTTAGAAAGAAGAGAAAAGCTTGACCACGTTAGTATGAGGGATAATTCGAAAGAAGAAGGACGTCCTAGACGAAACAGCACCTCAACTAAAGCATCTAGTTCGGGTTCACGTTCTCATTCAAAAGGAGATCATTCATCACGTCGTGGAGGAAGAACGGCATCCAAAAGTGTAAGTAGTGGTCTAGGTAGAAAAAATGAGAGAGCTGGCCGACGATCAAACAATAGATAAAGAACAAAAGCGCAAGCGCCCGGTTAGCCCCGACTAGCAAATGTTCCTACATCAATAAAAGGTGCTCTTTCCCTTTTCTCGATGTAGGGTTATTTGACCTAGGAAAAGTGCATTTTCTTTTCTCATCGAGGTAGGATGAAATTGCAAAGATCGTCGCAATTTCATCTTGGCTGGGCGCTGAAGCCGGATTCAAATGCACTAGCCCAAGCCAATCATAGAAAATAAGAAAGCCAGTGATCTATTAAGATCCTGGCTGTTTTGTTTTAGCAGTAGTAACACCACCAGATAGGACGAATTTCATTGCTTCTTCTGGTGAAACATCAAGGAATTGCACATCCTCTCTTGGAATGAGAAACGTGAACCCAGCAACCTGAAACGTTTGGGGTATATAAACTGCTATATGATCAGGTAAAGAATGCGAAAACCTTTCTACTTGTTCTGACGTTACAAAACCAATGACCTTCATTGAAGTATGAGGCATTGTTACAAGTGCCACTTTAGAAAAAGACTTTTTCTCACCAAGAAAGGACTGGAAAGTATCCTTTATTACTGAATACAATGTCTTGATAAATGGAATTTTTTCTAATAAACGATCGATCAGCTCAATCATTCGTTTCGCTATAAACTTTGTGGATAACCACCCTAGAAAGGTAATAAGGGCGATCGTTACCAGGATGCCAATACCTGGTATGTAACTTTCCTCCATGAAAGGTTTTAATGTGTTACCTAACAATCCATCTAAAAAAGAAAAAATCTGCACAACCACGTAAATCACAAGAATAATCGGTACAATTGTTAATAAACCTTTAACAAAATTACTTATAAAAAACTTCATTCTGTATCTCCTCTTTAAGTTAAGCCTTCTTCTCAAGGAACATTTGCTATGCCTGAGGTTAAATAAGCTGCTGGAACTTTTATTTAAGTATATGGAGACAATGATGAATAAATCAACTAAAAAGACAAAATATAACACAATCAATAGTTAATTTTGAAAGGGGCTATCCTAATGATTTTCTATGCTTGTGTAAAATATGACGAACTGAATCCAGAAACGTACAAAGGTATTGAAGTTACAACAATAGGAAACGACACTGATGTCATTGCAAAGTTTGAATCCTATGACCCGGTCCAAGATTTTCGTAATTTTAAGAGCTGGTCAGAAGGAGTTGGGGAGGACAACGTTGGATTTTGTGATAGCTTAAGACATTTTGCAAAAGACTACCAAGAAGTTTCAAGCAATGATTCAGCTGAGATGCTTTCCATGATTTACGGAGGACATGAGGATTGTGAAAACCTTTACTCATAAGCAAATAAGTTGAACATTGATACATAAACTAGCATACTGTAAGAAAACGGAAAAAGGGGTGCTAGGAATGACTTTCACGAATCCTAGTAGGGAAACAATTGGTGAAATCCTGAAAAATAGTAAGCGTATTGCAGTTGTTGGACTTTCAGATAACCCTGAGAGAACCTCTTACATGGTTAGTGAGGCCATGCAAAGAGAAGGCTATGAAATCATACCAGTCAATCCCTACATTAGCGAAGCCTTGGGTGTGAAGGCTGTTTCATCTTTAAAAGAGATTGAAGGACATATTGATATCGTTAATGTGTTTAGAAGATCTGAATACTTGGTTGATATTGCTAAGGACTTTCTTGAAATTGATGCAGATGTCTATTGGGCACAACTTGGGCTTGAAAACGAGAAAGTAGAGAGTCTCTTAAAGTCTAGCGGTAGAATACTCATAATGAACCGCTGCATAAAGGTTGAACATGCCTTAACAAAATAAATTTATCTAATTAAATCCTTGATGTATCAAGGGTTTTTTTCATCTTTTTTAAAAAGGGTGTTTGCGAAATGATAAACTACAAGTACAATAAAGAATAGATGTTCGTTTGAAGATGAACAATGCAGTTAATGAGGAAAGCTCCTATGGGGCAGATATAGCAACTTTGAGCTATTGATTTTTAATAGCTCGCTTTAGAAGGAAAGGGGACGAACTCTTTGGCAAGGCAACAACAACCATTTGATTACAATGATGATGCAATACAGGTACTAGAAGGGCTAGAAGCTGTTCGAAAAAGACCCGGAATGTACATTGGTAGCACCGATCAGAGAGGTCTTCATCACCTTGTTTATGAAATTGTCGATAACTCTGTAGATGAAGCTTTAGGTGGATTCGGTGATAGCATTATCGTAAAAATACACAAAGACAATAGTATCTCCGTTTCAGATAAAGGGAGAGGGATGCCAACAGGAATGCACAAGCTAGGGAAACCTACCCCTGAAGTAATTTTCACGGTCCTTCATGCTGGAGGAAAGTTTGGACAGGGTGGTTATAAAACTAGTGGAGGCTTACATGGTGTAGGTGCCTCTGTAGTTAATGCACTTTCTGAGTGGTTAGAAGTAGAGATTAAACGTGATGGTTTCATCTATAAGCAACGATTTGAAGCAGGAGGTAAACCTGCAACTACCCTAGAAAAGATGGGGACTACAAAGCAAACAGGTACATCTATTCACTTTAAACCAGATGAAACTATTTTTAGTACGTTAACCTATTCATTTGATACACTTAGTGAACGATTAAGAGAATCTGCCTTTTTACTAAAAGGTTTAAAAATAGAATTAATTGATGAGCGTTATGAACAGCATGATGTATATCACTACGATACTGGTATAAAGGCGTTTGTTGACTATTTAAATGAAGAGAAGGATGTACTTCATGATGTTGTATTTATGGAGGGAGAAGCAAACGAAATAGAAGTAGAGTTCGCTTTTCAATTCAATGATGCTTACTCTGAAAATGTCTTATCCTTCGTAAATAATGTTCGCACTAAAGATGGTGGTACTCACGAGGCTGGCGCGAAATCAGCAATGACTCGTATCTTTAACGAATATGCCAGAAAAGTAAGTCTCCTAAAGGAAAAGGATAAGAACCTAGAAGGTACTGATATTCGTGAGGGGCTGGCTGCAATTATCTCAGTGAGAATACCAGAAGCCATCCTTCAGTTCGAGGGGCAAACAAAGGGGAAACTAGGAACAAGCGAAGCACGATCTGCTGTTGATTCAGTAGTTTCCGAAAAATTACTCTATTTCTTAGAGGAAAACCCTGAAGCAAGTACAATGTTAGTTAAAAAGGCAATCAAAGCCTATCAAGCTAGAGAAGCTGCAAGAAAGGCAAGAGAAGAAGCAAGAAGCGGGAAAAAAAGAAAGCGTTCTGAATCTGTGTTAAGTGGGAAACTTACTCCTGCTCAATCACGTAATCCTCAAAAAAACGAACTGTATCTTGTAGAGGGTGATTCTGCTGGTGGTTCAGCAAAGCAAGGACGTGACCGTCGTTTTCAAGCCATTTTACCTTTACGTGGTAAGGTTATTAACACGGAAAAGGCAAAGCTTGCTGATATCTTTAAAAATGAGGAAATAAATACGATCATCCATGCAATCGGTGCGGGTGTTGGTCCTGAGTTCTCACTAGACGATATCAATTACGATAAGATTGTTATTATGACTGATGCGGATACCGATGGTGCTCATATCCAGGTTCTACTGTTAACGTTCTTTTATCGTTATATGAGACCTATGATTGAGGCAGGAAGAGTTTATATTGCGCTACCTCCACTTTATAAAGTTAGTAAGGGAACGGGCAAAAAAGAACAAATCGAATATGCCTGGTCGGACGATGATCTACAAGGTGCTTTAAAGAAGATTGGTAAAGGCTATATGATTCAACGTTATAAAGGACTTGGGGAAATGAACGCTGATCAGCTATGGGACACAACGATGAATCCGGAAACAAGAACTTTAATCAGAGTTCGAATAGATGATGCGGCTAGAGCAGAACGTCGCGTTACGACGCTAATGGGAGACAAAGTAGAGCCTCGGCGTAAATGGATCGAGACAAATGTGGATTTTGGTATGGAAGATGACCCGAATTTACTTGAAAATGAAACTTTGTCGGTCGCTGAGGAGGTTTAATGTATGACACAGGAAATTTTTCGAGATATACCATTAGAAGAAGTATTAGGTGACCGTTTTGGTCGTTATAGTAAATATATTATCCAAGAACGTGCATTACCTGATGCTCGTGATGGACTAAAGCCTGTACAACGAAGAATCTTGTATGCTATGCATGCAGAGGGAAATACGTTTGAAAAGGGTTTTAGAAAGTCAGCAAAAACTGTTGGTAACGTAATAGGTAATTTTCATCCTCATGGTGACACATCTGTATATGATGCGATGGTTAGAATGAGCCAAGAGTGGAAGATGAGAAACTTACTTGTTCAGATGCATGGTAACAACGGTAGTGTCGATGGTGATCCTCCGGCGGCTATGCGTTATACAGAAGCAAGGTTATCTGCAATTGCCTCTGAGTTACTAAAAGATATTGAGAAAAAAACAGTTGAATTTGTTCCGAATTTTGATGATACCAGTAGGGAACCAACTGTATTACCAGCAATGTTCCCAAACCTACTCGTAAATGGATCAACTGGGATTTCTGCAGGTTATGCTACAGAAATACCGCCACATCTTTTAAAAGAGGTTATTGATGCTGTCATAATGAGAATGGACAAGCCACATGCAACAGTTGATGACTTAATGACGGTTATAAAAGGGCCTGATTTTCCAACTGGGGGAATTATCCAAGGTGTAGATGGAATTAAAAAAGCATTTGAAACAGGTAAAGGTAAAATTATTATTCGTGGAAAAGCAGAGATTGAAGAATTAAAAGGAAGCAGACAGCAAATTGTTGTGACTGAAATTCCTTTTGAAATCAATAAATCTAACCTAGTTAAGAAGATGGATGAACTCCGTCTTGATAAAAAGCTAGAAGGTATTTCTGAGGTTCGTGATGAAACAGATCGCACTGGCTTACGAATTGTCATTGAATTGAAAAAGGACGCTGATGCAACAGGTGTCCTAAATTTTCTATATAAAAACACGGATCTACAGGTTCCTTATAATTTCAATATGGTTGCCATCTATAATAGACGACCACGTCTAATGAGTTTACCTTCCTTGTTAGATGCTTATATTGAGCATCAAAAAGAAGTGATTACGAATCGTTCTAAGTATGAGCTTGCAAAAGCTGAAGAACGCCAGCATGTAGTAGAAGGACTAATGAAGGCATTATCTATCTTAGATGAAGTCATTGCAACGATCAGAGCTTCTAAAGACAAAAAAGACGCCAAAGAAAATTTAATGAAATCATATCAGTTTACTGAGCCGCAGTCAGAGGCAATTGTTTCTTTACAGTTATATCGTTTAACCAATACTGATATCACAGCATTACAACAAGAGTCTGATGAATTGGCTGGAAAAATTGCAGAACTAACGGAGATTCTAAATAGTCAATCAAAGCTAGCTACTGTTATAAAAACAGATTTAAAGCGGGTTAAGAAGACTTATGGTGATGAACGTCGAACAAAAATAGAAGCAGAAATTGAAGAGATCAAGATTAATCTTGAAGTGATGGTTCCTTCAGAAGATGTAATTGTAACTGTAACAAAGGAAGGTTATGTAAAGCGTACTAGCCAAAGATCCTTTGCAGCATCAAATGGTCAGGATTTTGGTATGAAGGATACAGACAGGCTTCTAAAGCAAATAGATATAAATACAACGGATACGTTGCTGCTGTTTACCAATAAAGGGAACTACCTATACTTACCGGTTCATGAGCTTCCAGATATTCGTTGGAAAGACCTTGGTCAGCACATCGCCAATATTGTACCTATTGAAAAGGATGAGCATATAGTAGAAGGAATCCCAGTGAAGGATTTTGAAACTCCACACTATCTCTTATTTGTCACGAAAAACGGTATGGTAAAGAAAACAGAGTTACATCAATATAAGGCACAACGTTATTCTAAACCATTAGTTGCAATTAATCTTAAAGACAAAGATGAAGTAGTGGATGTTCATATTTCCGATGGTACCCAGGATTTATTTATTGCTTCAAGCAGTGGGTATGCGCTTTGGTTTAGTGAAGAAGAGGTAAATCCGACAGGTGCCAGATCAGCAGGTGTTAAGGGAATTAACTTAAAAGACGGAGATTTTGTTGTATCCGGCGCTATGATCATTCCGGATCATCCGGTTAATTTAGTTCTTGTTACACAGCGTGGAGCCACTAAAAAAATGCCATTGTCAGAATTTGAAAAAGCAACAAGAGCAAAACGTGGAGTTATCATGCTTCGTGAGCTCAAAGCAAATCCTCACCGGATTATCAAAATTATTCCAGTTATAGATGATAAGCACATCATCTATATCCAAACAGAATCAAATCTGGTTGAAACGATTGATCCAGTAAAATTGAGATCTAATGATCGTTACTCTAATGGTTCTTTCATAGTAGACACAGATCATGCTGGAGTCGTTGAAACGGTGTGGAGAGAAAATAAGCCATCATCATAAAGTAGAATTAGAAAAACGAGTAAAGAAGATTTCCTTTACTCGTTTTTTTTGTAAGTGTCTAATATTGTCTAATGATTCGACCTTGATAAACATCTTCAATCGTTAGCTCTGAATTATGATCAAAGGACAATTGAATCATTTTAGTTAACAAATTTTCTTCAGCCATTGAATGTACATATAGAAAACTACGATCCTCACCTTCTATGTCTTCTACTTCTTCAAAAGACTTAAGGTTAAAAGAATCAACTCCTGAAGTAATCATACTTCTCAAGTGTTCTATATTTGAAGGATTAAAATTCTTTATACTACCCTTATACTCTTTAATAAAGTCCTCTAAATTCATGTGTGGATTCCTTCCTCTTTTTAGTTCCTGATAATAATATAAATCATATAAAGAATATATGCGATTGCTAAAATGGCGCCTTCTCTTTTTCCAATCCTAAAGCTAGTTCTTGAAAAGACGAGTAGAATTCCAGTTAGAATGATCATTAGAATAACATCAAAAAAGATTTTTGAATCTACGGGTAGTGGAGAAACTGTTGAAGCAGCACCTAGCACAAATAAGATATTAAAGATGTTACTGCCGACAATATTTCCTATTGCAATATCATTTGCTTTTTTCAATGCTGCTGTTACCGAAGTAATTAATTCTGGTAAGGATGTTCCAACCGCTACAATGGTTAGTCCGACTAATGTTTCACTCATTCCAAAAGCAAAGGCAATTTGTGTTGCACTATTAACAACTAAATCACCACCAAAAATAATTGCAGCTAAGCCACCAATCGTAAATAATAAGTTTTTCCCCCATAGCTTTTTGGGAGTTGCTTCAGTCGTTATGTCTTTACTTCTACTTTTCCTAGCAACCTCAAAAATGTAGTATAAGAAAATAGCAAAGAACAATAACAAAATTAACCCGTCACTTCTTGTAATAAAGTTCTCACTAACGAGTTGAAGTGTCATATCGCTAATTAAAATTAGCAGGGCTATACTTGCTAATAATGTAAAGGGGATTTCCTTTCTAATCGTTTCATTTTCAACTACTAGGGGGTTAATTAATGCGGTTACACCTATAACAAAGGTAATGTTAAAGATATTGCTACCAACAACATTTCCAATTGCAACGCCAGCATTATCTTCGAGTGCTGCAACGATACTAACTGTCGCTTCAGGAGAACTCGTTCCAAAAGCAACAATTGTTAAACCGATTAAAAGAGGCGAAACATTTAAGGATCTAGCAATTGATGAGGAACCTTCAACAAAATAGTCTGCTCCTTTAATGAGTAAAGCAAATCCGACAAGTAATAATATGTATGTGATAATAGCCAACCTCCTCTTATAGATGAATATGAACTCAAAATATTTACATATTATCCACCAATTATTAATTTCCCTAAAATAACCCAATCATATACATTAGTGTACCACAGTGACTTATACAATTCTAAAAGGGGCGACTTCATGTTGAAGCAAAATAAAAAAGACTGTCGTAAAACAGTCTTTGAGTTATTATTTTCTCATCAAATTTATTTTGATCCAGTTTAACACTTGCTTGTTCACGAGTGTAACGCCAAAGATGATACAAAGTCCACCGAGAGCAGAAGTGAGTATAATATGTTCATTCAATAAGATGATGGCTGCGATTAAAGTGACTAGTGGCTCCAGATACATTAACACTGAGACTTGTGTCGCTTCTAAAACCTCTAAGGCTTTCCCCCAGTACCAATAAGCAATTGCGGAGACAAATACGCCAAGAAAGAGTAAATGTAACCAGTCGGACATGGGTAAATTCTGAAGTGCAAGCCAACCTTTCATTTTATATGTAATAGGTAAAGTCAGGATAAATCCAATAAGGCTAGTCCAAAAGGTAACGGTTAATGCTGAATAAGGTAGGCTGAATTTCTTAATCAGAATCGAATAGACAGCCCAGTTAAACGTACTAAATATCATTAATACATACCCAATATTAGGTGATAGGGTGAGTTGTCCAGTACCTTGTGTAGTGACCAATAGGACACCTAAGACAGCTATGCTCATTCCGAGAAGCTTGTTTAAAGTAAATCTCTCAGATAAAAATATAACAGAAAGGATTGCTGTGAAGACGGGAGAAAAGGAAATTAACCAACCGGCGGCAGATGCATCAATATATAGAAGAGAGGATGCTTGTACTAATTGATGAACGAAAATGCCCAAGATAGCAAGGATAAAGATAAACTGAAGATGTTTAGCCCTAATCAAAATGTTTACTCTAAGAACAATTAAAAGGATTAATAGAAAAATAGACGCAATTCCAAACCTCATTGTAATAATGGTGTAAGGATCAAGTTCTTCCAATAAAGCCTTAGTGGAGACAAAAGAGATCCCCCAAAACGAAATAGATAGAAAAGCATAAATACTTGAAACCACCGCTAACCGATTCCCCATCTTAACACACCCAAATCTTTTATGATATCGTTTGCTAGTCCTACTTTATGATTATATGTGCTAGATTCTTTGATATAACTAAGGGATTTTTCGATAAACTAATTCAAAAGATTGGTTCGATTTACATTTATACAAACGCTCAATAAAAGGTAAATCAACAAAAAATAAAGTAACAAAAAATGTATTTACATTCCATATTTGGTAGATTATAATTAAAGTAATAAATTGATCGGAAAGAGAGGGATGTTTTATGAGAAAGCCAATTGTAAATAATCAGTTAACTAATTTCATATCACAGCCCTCGGCATATTTTTAACGTATTCTCCTTTAAATACGGAAAAGGACCATGGGCTGTGTATCTGGCTCATGGTATTTTTATGTCTATTTTTAGACCGTGAGAACGGTCTATTTTTAATGAAAAAAACAACATTCCGTAGGAGGAAACAACATTGAATTTAAAATCACTAGGTTGGAATAATGAACTACAATCTTTATTAGAACAATATAATAAGCAGAATTGGATTCCAGGAAGAGTCATCTTAGAACACAAAAGAATGTATCGAGTATTAACAGAAACAGGTGAATTATTAGCAGAAATTACTGGAAAGATGAGATTTCAAGCTGACGGAAGAGAAGATTTTCCAGCAGTAGGGGATTGGGTGCTTGTTACACCAAGGGCATCTGAGGGGAAAGCAACTATTCATGAAATTCTACCGAGATTTAGTAAGTTTTCTAGGAAGGTAGCTGGCTTGACTACTGAAGAGCAAATTGTTGCAACTAACATCAATACGATCTTCTTAGTAAATGCTTTAAATCAAGATTTTAACCTAAGACGTTTGGAGAGATACCTACTTTTAACTTGGGAAAGTGGGGCAAATCCTGTTATTGTATTGACTAAAGCTGACTTAGCTCTAAATATTGAACAAACAATTTCTGAGATTGAAGCAGTCGCCTTCGGAGTACCAGTTCATGTAACAAGTGCAAAAAATCATGAAGGATTAGAAGTCCTAAAGACATATTTGGAAGTGGGTCAAACCGTCGCTTTATTAGGTTCTTCAGGTGCAGGGAAATCCACCTTAACAAATTATTTACTTGGTGAACAAAAACAATTAGTTCAGGATATTAGGGATGAAGATGGAAAAGGCCGCCATACAACGACGCATAGAGAGCTAGTACATTTACCAACAGGTGGAATGATTATTGACACTCCAGGTATGAGAGAGCTACAGCTTTGGGAATCAGACGGAGCGATGAGTCAAAGCTTTTCTGATGTTGAAGAACTTGCAGATCAATGTTATTTCCGTGATTGTGAGCATAAAAATGAACCAAAATGTGCGGTTCGTGAAGCAATTGAAACGGGATCTCTTGATGAGGCACGCTTTTTAAGCTATACAAAGCTTCAACGTGAGTTGGCTTATTTAGAACGAAAAAACGATAAAAAAGCACAAATGGTTGAAAAGGATAAATGGAAGAAAATCGCTGGAGATCGAACAAGAGTTCACCGAAGATAAATTGTTTAAACTATTCCTGTTCTGATTTAAAGAAATCAGAGAACAGAAAAGGAGCTTAACTCACTATGGTTAAGCTCCTTTATCTTTTGAGAATTATTAATTTTTCAAGCTCGTACCTCTACGACTGGTATTTAGAGTGGTACTGTTTTGTTAAACCATTTCCTATTAGCGTGAAGGTGAGGATGGCAAAGCTGATTGCTAGTGTTGCAAAAAACGGAATCCAAATGGGTCCTCTCATATCACTAAGGATATTACCAAGTAGATTTGGCCACATAAGTGATGTGTTTTGAAAGACCCAGCTTCCATCTTCAAGTTGGACATGAACATGCGAAATGAAAAATTCAAAGAATCCGAGTTGAGCTAATATAACAAAGTTTCTAGCCAAATCTAAAGAAAAGCTAACAATTATATTTGGATAGAGCTGTGGGAAAAGATAACGGTTCACTAGCGCTAATGGCTTTGTTCCAAGTGATTTAGCTGCTGTCATATATTCATGTTTATATACCTTTCTGATTTCATCAACTAACGAGCTTGTCACCTTATTTAATTCAACAAGTGCAATAATTAGTACAACCAAATAAGGTCTTGATTCAGAAAATAATATAGGTGGTAAAGTCATGAAAATAATAATCGTTACAATCGAAGGTATATAAGTAAAAAGTCGATTACTTACTGCCAATAAAGAATGTGTACCTGCGATTTTATGAAAAGCTAGAAAAGAAAAAGGAATTCCTACTAAAAATCGAACAGAGCTTATTAAAAGGACATAAAGAAGAGTTTCCTTTGTACCCAACATAATGATACTAAATAAATCTCTTCCTAAATGATCCGTGCCAAATAAGTATTCACTGGAGGGACCAAAAGGTGGCATAATAGGTTTCTTTTCCTCATTTAACACATATAACACTCGTTCTAATTCCTTATCAACAAAGGGTAGAAGTTCAGCAAAAAGAGTAATATTGATTAAAATAAACAAGCCAACAAGACCAATCATTAATGGGATGTTTTTATAATACTTAGTCAATATGATGCACCTCACTTCTTGGAAGGACAATCTGTTTAAAAGTGTCCAATAATATCTTAGTAATAAAAATTATTGAAATAAAAGGGATTGCATAGGCAATTGCCCTAATATCATCATAACTAATAATGGCTTTAATAAATTGATAGCCAAGACCGTCATACGCAGAGAGCAATTCAATAATCGGAAGACTAGAAACCAGATATAAATAGGCTATAAAGGTGTGACCTAACATAGAAGGCCAGCTATTCCATAAGATATGTAAGTTTACAATTTTCTTATTGTGAATACCTTTAGATTTCGCTGTATTTATATAATCCTTATGAATTTCGTTTGTTAAGGTAGTAAGTAGTATTTTGGTTAAATAGTATGTCGGATAGATTGATAGAATAATAGAAGGCAAGATGAAATGAAACCACCTATCATTACCAAACAGATCAAACGAAAGTCCACTACTTCGACTCACTAAAATGAATACATATTGAACTAAAATAAAAATGAAAAAATCTGGTAGAGAGAATAATAGTGAAAACGGGTTGGTTTTCATCTCTAATCTAGCAGAAATCCGCTTTTTCATAATTAACAAACCAATCGAAAAACTTATTATAATCGTTAATAAAAAAGCAGGAACGATGAGTTCTAAACTTCTTTTGGTATACCTTTCAGTTAGTTCAGCGTATGTAATCCCTTCCGGAGCTTTTCCAAAACCATTATGATCCTTAATATATTGATAAAACGTATGAATCTTATTTTTATACTCTTCTAAGGTGAAGTTATATTCAACATCAATATGAAACCTAGAAGGTTGTATATATTGAGGTTCACGAGGAAGTAAAATAAATAAAATGATGAAAAGAGTAACCACAATATATAGAAATAGTAAAAAGGAAATGTTTTTAAGAAAATGCATGTTAACCCCCTGTAGTAAAACGCTTTACTAAAATAACAGATTAATTATAACATAATTGGTATTATTTGGGATTAATTAATTTTCTAACAGTGACACGATCATTTCGAAGTGACAAGGTTAGACACTATATGTTGAATATCATCGATAAAAAAGGAATTTCATTTTAAAAAAATACTAGTTTATTCGGTATAATAATATAAACAGTAAAAGGCGACTTGAAGATTAAAATACCGTCTAAACATATAGTCAATTAGGATGTAACGAAGGAGGAGCACAGCATGAATATTATACGAGGAAAAGTTGTAAAAGGAGTGGGCGAACGGTCACATTGGATGAAAAAACTTGAGAACTACTACTCTTCTAAGACTGGAATTAGGCTCTTTCCCGGTAGGCTTCAAATTCAGTTACTAGAAGCTTCTATCAAAAAATCTTCTCAATATCAAAACAAATTAACTTGGGATTCAAAACAAACTCATCATTCAAACACATGTTATATTAACGGAATAAAGGTTAGTTATTTAGAATCAAGTCAGAAGGAGATTGTAATTAACAATCAATTACAATCAATTATCGAGATTGTGACAGATCTAGAACTCATTGAGTCATTAGCCTTAGGACACGGTGATGAGGTAGAGGTTGCTATGCCAGCCGTAAAAGAGGTACTGCTACACTAGGGCGCGGATTATCCCTGCATTTAATTATTGATAGAAAAGATCTATATTCTTCTTTTCCTTAGCAATTTTTCTAGCTTCATTGTATGGTTCTATTCCCTCTTTTACTAGAATACATTTTAGTAGAGAAAAAGATAGAGGTGATAGAATTGGTGATGATTCGACATAAAGATGAGGAAAAATTAAAAAGCCACCTGCAATTTTTTTTTACAAAAGGTGGAGGTGTGTATACGATGGTTCACTCTCCTTATGATGACGAGGAATTTATTTATCATCTAATTAGCTTAGTAAATCACGAAATATTAGAAAGTTATGATGATCTACCTACTTTAGATCAAATCAAGCAAGAAATTGGAGAGTTTGAATGTGTTCATACTGATGCAGTCACAGTAGAAGAGAATACGAAGGAATAAAACAATAAAGAGTTTATGCCTAAACAGGCACCATCTCTCCCCCATAACAATAATTTGTATTGATGTTAAAAAGGGGAGGAATATTACAAAATGTTTTATCACATTAAAGAACTTCAATATAATGCTAAGCCATCTTGCCCAGATCCGTTATATGCTAAAAAGCTTCAGGAGCTTTTAGGCGGTCAATTCGGAGAAATATCAGTTATGATGCAATACTTATTTCAAGGATTTAATGGACGTGCAGATGCCAAGTACCGAGATCTGTTATTAGATATAGGAACTGAGGAGATGGCACACGTTGAAATGCTTGCAACGATGATTGCACGTTTACTTGATGGTGCACCTTGGGAAGACCAACAAGCAGCCTATTCAAACAATCCTGCAGTTGCAGCCATCATGGGTGGAATGAATCCACAACATGCAATTGTATCTGGGTTAGGTGCTATGCCAGTAGATAGTGTAGGAAATAGATGGACTGCAGCCTATATTGGCGCAAGCGGAAACTTGTTAGCTGATTTTAGAGCGAATCTAAATGCAGAATCACAAGGAAGATTACAAGCGGTTCGATTGTATGAACTAGCTGTAGATCCTGGTGTCAAAGATATGCTATCGTTTTTAATTGCTCGTGACACAGCTCACCAAAATCAATGGAAGGCTGCAATCGCTGAAATTGAAGCACGTGAAGGAGACATTGTTGTTCCAACAACTTTCCCACGTGAACTTGAAAAACAAGCGGTATCCTACGATCTTTATAACTTATCTCGTGGAGAAGCTAGTAGTAAAGGACGTTGGGCTCAAGGACCAGCACCAGACGGTCGCGGTGTGTTAAAGTATATTTCTGACCCTGTACCTTTTGGTCCAAAAGCAACTTTATCACCGGCACCACTTTATATTCATGACACATTGCCACATCCACTCCCACCAAACCTAGTCTAATTATAAGGCTGCATTGTTGCAGCCTTTTTTTAGTGCTAAACTAAGAGAGTAATAGATAGAAAACTTATGAAAGCGTGATAATGTGTGAAAAAAGTTTTTCCGTTTGTTGAGACAGTTATGGTCGCATTCATAGGCGGTCTTTTATTTACATTTCTTCATTTACCCTTAGCTTGGATGCTCGGTTCATTGCTCGCAGTCGTACTCTGGAAGCTTGTAATGAAACGGGAGGTTGTTAGTAAACCAATTACAAGAAATGGGGCTTTAGTGATTATCGGATATATGTTAGGTATTTCTTTTACATATGATACATTAGTGCAGATGGTAAAAATGTTACCTGCCATGTTTACGACTACCATTTTACTTATATGTTTTTCTATGTTAGTTTCAGTATTTATTGTAAAATTTATTGGGATTTCTTTTAAGACAGCTTTTATTGGGATGATGCCAGGTGGGTTTTCTCAAATGGTGCTGTTAGGTGAAGAGTTAGAGGAAGTAGATGTGACAAGTGTTACATTATTTCAGCTCATCCGTCTCCTTTCAGTCATCTATCTTGTACCAGCAATTGTAAGGATTGATTGGTTTAGTAACACTACTGAAGTTAGTGTAACAGGAACGTTTTCGCCAGAGAGCAGCACTTTGATGGAAGTCATTCTTTTTATCGTTGTTACAGGTGTATCCTCGTTTCTTGCAGTAAAAAGCAACCTTCCAACACCATACTTAGTAGGTCCAATAATTGGTTGCGCCATTTTTGTTGTGGTGGGATTTACACCGTTCTATATTCCAGAGTTTCTACTCGTTGCAGCCCAGATTTTCTTGGGCATTCATATAGGAAAAATGGTTGATCCTAATAAACTTAAAAACTGGAAATTATTTGGTGTCGGCGCATTAATTGCTTGTTTCATTTTGTTATTATCAACCATTTTAATAGCTGTATTATTGCAGTGGGTTTATCCAATCTCACTAGGTACTGCTTTTTTGAGCACGGCTCCAGGAGGAATTGCGGAGATGGGATTAACGGCACAGGCAATTGGTGCTGATTTATCAATTGTTGCCGGATTTCAGTTGTTTAGAATCTTTTTTATACTATTTCTAGTCCCTCCCGTATTAGTTTGGATTTTTAAAAAACAGCATGCACTTGGAAGATAATTGTTTCCTTTCCATTAAAGTTAACTGCCTTTTATCTATAAAACATGCTAGGATGATAAACGGGTAGGAGGGGATTCACTTGACAATTATAGATATTGAAAAGGCGAGGGTACTAAAAGAAAAAGCTTCAATGACGCTCAAGGATCATGGAATACACATGAAAATCCCAACAGTTGAAATTGCATTTTGGATAAATTTATTAACCTATATAACTCATACAACAGGACATCAGGTAAAGCATGGAGTAAAAGTCGAAGATAAAAAACTGCTGCAAAAGGAATATCTTATTTTACAGGATATAACGGATAAAATCCTGGTTTTTAACGGTTTCCACGAGAATGAGAACCTAAAGGAAATCACATTCATATTAAATTATGAAGAGCTTATTATATTAGAAGGTCAGCTTGAGCAATTTAGAGAAACATGTAAATACCATGATGATGAAGAGTATCTAAATCTGACGGAAAAGTATTTAAATACAATTTTTAAGGTGTTAGAAGAAGAACCTGAAATGGTTGATACCATGATCAAATTAATGATCAAGGAAGCTTTAGCCGAATAATCAAGATCTACTATTAGGAACTTTTCATTATGTTCGTATTTTCTTGCAAAAAGATAACCTTTTCATTATATGTTAGGAAAAGTTGAGATAGATAGGTTAAAATAAAAAATCAAGAGGAAAACTCCTGATTTTTTATTTTACTATTTTATTTCAAACCTGATTTAAGCGCTGAAGCTACATCAACTGTACGCTTTGCTTGGTGCTTAACAGCATCCTCAACATTCTCTACCATTTTACCTTCTTGGTTAATCGTTACTGTTGTTCCATATGGGTTCCCACCAGCAGCGAAGATTGATTGATCGGTATAACCTGGCGCAGCAACAATAGCACCCCAGTGGTACATGGAAGTATAAATTGATAGGATTGTTGCTTCTTGTCCACCATGGGAATTTGCTGCAGAAGACATTGCACTTACAACTTTGTTAGCAAGCTTTCCGTTGAACCATAATCCACCGGTTGTATCAATGAATGTTTTGAATTGTGAAGCAACATTTCCATATCTAGTTGGTACACTAAAAATTAAAGCATCTGCCCACTCAAGATCATCTAGTGTTACGGCTGGTACATCCTTTGTTGCATCTACATGTCCTCTCCAAGCTGGATTCGTATCAATTGCTGAATCAGGAGCAGTCTCAGGAATTCTTAATAGTTTCACATCAGCACCAGCTTCTTTAGCAGCTGACTCTGCCCATTGTGCAAGTTGATAATTAGTTCCTGTTGAACTGTAATAGATTATTGCTAGTTTAACGTTTGTCATCACTCGACCTCTTTCTGTTTTTATAATACATAAGTAAGTTTTCCTCTCATAAAAATTTTTAAACCTTTTGTAAGAATAATTATTAGGTTATAAAGGATAACTCTTTCTTTAGCTTTATTGTAATTAAACTCAATTGAATCTAACGCATAATGCTTTGTATTAGAAGAAACTGTTATTGGCTGTTATAATTGGGAACAATAACAATAGTAAAATTGGGAGGTAACTATAGATGACTGATAATTTACAGCTAGCAACCTTCGCAGGTGGTTGCTTTTGGTGTATGGTCAAACCATTTGATGAACAGCCGGGAATTCATAAGGTAGTCTCTGGGTATACAGGTGGAACGAAAGATCATCCAACCTATGAAGAAGTTTGTACAAATAAAACAGGTCATTACGAGGCGGTTCAAATTACGTTTGATCCTGAACTATTTCCATATGAGGAGATTCTTACTTTATTTTGGCAACAAATTGATCCAACAGATGAAGGTGGTCAGTTTGCTGACCGTGGGGAATCTTATCGAACTGCTATTTTTTATCATAACGAACAACAACGAGACTTAGCGGTGGCTTCAAAAAAAGAGCTTCAGGAAAGTGGCAAATTTAAGAAACCAATTGTAACTGAAATTATTCCAGCAGGACCGTTTTATGAGGCAGAAGATTATCATCAGCATTATTATAAGAAAAACCCCATTCGATATAAGTTGTACCGAACAGGCTCGGGAAGAGAGAAATTTTTAAAAGATGCATGGAAGGATTCCGTTAAGGACCACACTTTAAAGACAAAACTAACTCCCATACAATATGAAGTGACACAAAATAATGGGACCGAACCAGCATTTCGCAATGAATTCTGGAACCACCACGATGAAGGCATCTATGTAGATATTGTATCAGGGGAGCCGCTATTCAGTTCAAAAGATAAGTATGATGCAGGATGCGGGTGGCCAAGCTTTACAAAGCCAATTGACAAAACTTCAATTAAAGAAGAGTTAGATGTTACTCATAATATGGTAAGAACAGAGGTTAGAAGTAAAGAAGCTGATTCTCATTTAGGTCATCTGTTCGATGATGGTCCAAGAGATCAGGGTGGACTTAGATATTGTATAAACTCCGCTGCACTAAGGTTTATTTCAAAGCAGGATCTAGAAAAAGAAGGTTATGGTGAATATTTAAGACTCTTTTAATTGTAAAAAGCACCCCTCGGGTGCTTTTTTGTATTATTAATTCTCGGGATAGGTATTGGAGTCGCTTATTTCTTTCTTTCATAAGGCAACTGAATATAAAAAGAGGTTCCCTTTTCGGAGCTTCTTACTGAAATAGAACCTCCATGGTTTTCGACCATCTTTCGTGACAGTGATAATCCAAGACCAGTTCCTTCATCCTTTGTAGTAAAGAATGGATCAAATATATGTTCTAGTTGGTTAGCTGGTATTCCATTACCGTTATCGGAGAAAACTATTTGTAGCCGTTGTTGATCAACCTTTGTTTTTAATTTAATTTTCATTGGCCTTTCACTTTTAGCATCAACTGCATTCCGGAATAAATTAATAAAAATCTGAAGCATTTCAGAAGAGTTAATTGACACCAATTCATCATCTACATCTGGTGAACAATCGAAAATGACCTCAACATTATGCAAGAAGGCTTCGCTTTTGAGTAGCGGACCTAATTGATTTTTAATAAATTCATTGAAATTTACCATTTCAGCCTTCGTTTCTGAAGGTTTGGCAATTGTTAAGAAGTCAGAGATGATTTTGTTTGCACGATCTAGCTCTGGAATTAAAAGAGAGTGAATTAATTCAGAAATATCAGGACTAAGTCCACCCTTTATAAATTGTAAATATCCTCGAACTGTCGTCAGTGGATTACGAATCTCATGAGCGATACCTGCTGCTATCCTTCCAGCCAATGCCTGCTTTTCAGATTCCTTAACCAGGTTAAGTGACTGAAAAGCTCCAAGAACCCTAATGATATTTCCATTAACATCTCGATAAATCCAAGTGTTATTAATGCCATAATTTGTATCCAGGACTTCTCTATTAACAATGGGATTACCTGTTCGTAAGGTTTCTAGTAGCATAATAAGATCATCTGGTAGGTTTAATAAATCCCTAATATGTTTTCCAATGATAGAGTCTCGGTCGACATCAAGGTCTTCTGCTGTTTTCTTATTGCATAATGTAATACATCCATGTGCATTGATAAATACAATATGATGTGGAATCGTATCAAAGATGGGAAGCAAAAATTCTTCTATTTTCTCAAATGGCACATCTTGCTCTAGTAATAAATCCTGTTTTAACTCAGAAGGAAGGAGGCGTTTTTCAATTTTAGAATGTTTAGGGAGGGAGAGACCACGGTCTTTTTGAATGTGAATACCACGATTATAGTCCCTATAGGACATGGCAGCTGGGATTCTGGATAAAAGCTCACGATACGACTGTAATTCATCCTCTAATTCCGATATTCTTTTCTCTTGACTATTCACTGTATGCTTCATCTTTTTACTCCTTGAAACGTATCCAATAGTAAGTTAACTATAACATATAGAAGGTTGACATAATAGTCAAGTGCATTTTTATTAATTTAATTACTATTGTAAAGAACAGGCCTTTTTAGTTGTTTGAAGTAGTTAGCTACGAGGTGGTTGTGGAATTGAAAGGGCTTAACCTACTAAGTTTAAGGGAACAAAAAAATAAGTAGGCTAAGAAATCTTAGGCCTACTTACCATATTGTGCTCTTTTAATAAATGTTTTCTCATCCTCAATTAAACCGCAAGTGCCACACTGAACTCTCTTTTCAGGTCCACGGTATGGTAAATGGAAAGGATCTAATGCATCTTCAGTAAATTGTTGTACCACTTCACCAGAATGAGGATCCATTTTAATCGGTGTAGCTACTTGTTCGATTACATTAAATCGAGAACGATTTGTTTTGCAGTTCGGACATAGATATGGTTGTGTCATTAGCTATGCACCTCCTGCTGATATTATTTCCCATATGAATCAATTTATGTGCTAGAAATCTGTATTTAAATAAGAAAATCATTCATGTTCAATAATCATTCTTCAGCATGAGTCAACTCATCAGTCTTTTCGTCATAGAGGACAATCGAACCATTCGTAAATTCTATTTTCCATAAGGAATCCGTTTCATGCTGATAGACAGATTGGACGACTGCCCTGCTAGGTTGACTTACTACATAATCTTCGGCTTTTTTGACAATTTGATCATAATTTTGTAGTAACAGGCTATCTTCTAACGTTATTCCCTCTTGTTCTTTGCCACCAAGAAAGGTACAGGCACAAAGAAAAATTAACACTAATGCAATTAATAAACCTTTCTTTTTCATTTGTTAACCCCCTATAAGTGTACAAGCTTTATATCAAACTATTCACTCAATCCCAAAGATAGAAGTGAAAATTTATGGAACTTTATGTAATGATTTGAAAAAAATCGGTGATACTATCCTTGAAATAGCTTTAGTTAGGAGTGGGAAAATCCTTTAACCAAAATAGTAATACATACACCAAATTTTATAGTCTCTAATGAATTCAAGACAAGATTAAAGGGAAGAAAGGGGATTAATTTTGAAGGATTTACATACTTTTGCATGGTATGCGGCTAGAATATCTCCGCATTTACCAAAGAACGTTTTTAAGCCTGTACCTTCTCGTCTTTGGGGAGGACTTGCCTACTTGCTCATTACAGTCGCAGGATTTATTACAATTGGAGCCTTTGAGTTAAGTCCGTTTATTTATTTAGGAATTGCTATTGTACTTGGTACAAGCTTTGCTGCTATGGGATTTCTAGGGCACGAAATACTACACGGAACGGTAGTTAGGACTGCCTGGCTCCGAGACTTATTGGGAGCAATTGCATTTTGGCCATTAACAACTGGACCGAAACTTTGGAGAAAATGGCATAACCTGACTCATCATGTTCATACCCAGCATGAAGAGAATGATCCTGACGCCTGGCCCACCTTCGAGAAGTTGGCAAAAAGTCGTTTCTTAAGATGGGTGTATAAGTTACCACATTCATTTCGCGCTCTAGCAAGTTTTGTATCCCTTACTGTACAGTTCACATTACATTCATCAAGAATGTTTACTTTGTACATTAAGGAGTTTAATCCAAAGAAAAGACCTACGGTTTGGATTGAAGCCATTCTACCTTGGGTAACTTGGATAGGTCTTCTGTTTTGGTTTGGACCTGTTAAGTGGTTCTTTGCATTTTTGCTTCCTTTATTAATTGCGAATTTTATCGTGATGATGTATATTTCTACCAATCACCGTTTGAATCCAATCACTGAAATAAATGACCCTTTAGCCAATAGTCTAACTGTAACAGTTCCGAAATGGGTCGACGTATTACACTTTAATTTTTCTTACCATACCGAGCATCATCTTTTTCCAGGTATGAGTTCAAAGTATTATCCCTTAGTAAAGGAACAAATTAAAAGAATGTGGCCCGAACGCTATCATGAAATGCCATTAACACAGGCATTGAAGGCACTCTGGAAGACGCCTAGGTTATATTATAATACTGCAGAATTGATTGACCCACATAGAGGTAATGTTTACGCTTCTTTAGGACATGGTTTAGATCCAAAGGAAATTAAAACGATAAGAAAAGAAGTATTACCAAGTAAGCGTGAAATCGTAAAAGAAAATAGCTTGATAAGAGATAACAAAGAAGGAGTCTAGAATTCTAGACTCCTTCTTCGTGGTTTAGAACTTAGAATCCTGCCAAAGCTTTTGCATAGGCCAAGGGTGTGGTTCTTATTCTATTGAACATCTTACTCTTTCCTAACCTTTTTAAACTTTTTGTACCGTAAATTCTATTATTTATTTCTAGTATATAGGGCTTCTTTTCTTTATCTAAAATTACATCTATTGCAAGGTCTCCGTAGTGACCGATTTCTTGATCAATAAGTTCACATACAGCTCTACATTTTTCTATAGTAGACTCTATAATCTTGTCTGCTTGTTTTTTATTTACATTGAAGAGACGCCTAATAGCCTCTTTACCTGTTAGAAGCATTGATAAGTGTTTAAAGTTAGTCACAACACTATCTTTATTAGCAATCCTTCCCACAACGCCCTGACATATCCACTCTTTCTCGAAGTTCTTTTGGAAATAGAAGCGGAAATCGACCTTTTTATCCTTATACATGGAATGAATACCCTGTTGTAGAATGTAACCAAATTTATTGGTCAAATTCTGTCCTAGATAATAAGCGATTTCTTCTATAGAGTAACATATTGCTCTGTCACCATTACTACCCTGAAAAGTAACATGATTATTTTCTTTTTTCGCTACTATTATACCTTTTCCTTGCATGCCCCTAATGGGTTTTATATAGATAGTAGGATATTTATTAATCATAAAAAAGAAGTCATTTGGCTCTGTGTAAGATACACTATCAGGTACATAGCTTACAGCAGTGGCATTACTAGAGCATACCTTCCATAGCTTGTACTTATCAAAGTGTGTAGAGTTGAAAAGCGTTGGTCCCGTAATTTGAATGATATCTTTTCTAAAATTATGAGGCAATCTAATTCGATTATAAATAGCGTCTGGAAAAGGGAAAGATCCTTTTATCCATTCTTCGTCGCCTAGCGGTTGATAATAATACCCTGATATAATTTGTTTCTCAAAGTCTAGGTCTTCCAAAGAAAAAACGTAAACAAGGCCACTGATTTTATCATAACTTTTAAGTCTAGTTCTTAAAACTTTTCGTTTACTTTTTCCAAGAGTGTTATTAGATTCAGTAGAATTGAGGATTCCAATGACCGGTCCTAATTTTAGTATAGAATTAGAGAATTGTATTTCATATGTTAATGTTTCTGGTAAGTCAAATGGGAAAAGGTTTTTAGGAATACCAATCGTAGCTTGTTCTAGCTGATTAGTAGATGTAATTGGGACCTCAGCACTCCAACAACCAACTTTTATTGTCAGGAAAGCAGAATTTATTTGATACAGGTTGATTAACTCGTCAGGAATAAGAACAGAATTTTCGGTATCAATATAAACGATTTTAATCTTTTGCATACTATAATCACCCTTAGTTGTATTAGAATCACACAAACATCCTATTCAAATTAAATACGAAGGTTTGGACAAAAAGTAGATAAAGAGGCCTAATTTTATGAAATTGGTCAATTCGGGCGGATGAGATTTAAGAAATGGTCAAATTTTTACAAAGCGAAGTATCTATTGGTAAGTGTAAAGGAGGAACATGATCAAGTTTGGAGGGGGAACTCAAAATAAAAAAGAACGCTATAGATTAGCGTTCTTTATAATATGTATTGATATTAACGTTAGATAATGATATGATAAAAATTGGTCGTTTGTTTAGTATATAGTATTTATAATATTGTTCTATTTTATCATAGCACGAAAAGATAATATATGTCAACAGTTCGATTATAAAAATACTAGGAGTGATGGAATGAGTATATCTCCTCAAGAATGGCAACAGGAACAGAATAGAGTAAATAATGTAGTTTCTGAAGTTCAAAAAAAAATGGATTCAATGCAAAAACACTTAACTAGTATTAAAACAGACATAGTAGAAATTAGAAAAAGCTTTTGGGAAGATGTTCGTGTAAATGTGGATGAGCCACATGAACTCATTGAAACCTTTACAACTATAAAACAGCAAGCAGAGTTTCTATCTGAACGTGAACGAAGTCATGGCCATGGATATGGGCAAATTACAAAGCTGGAGAGATTAAGACAGTCTCCATATTTCGGTAGAATTGATGTTAAATTTGAAGAAGAAGAGGAGACAAACACTATTTATTTAGGGATTGCCTCATTCCTTGATGAAGATGATTCTTTTTTAATTTATGATTGGAGAGCTCCAATTTCAAGCCTATATTATGACTCACTTCCAGGTGATGTAGATTTTCAAGCTCCATCTGGTACTGTTAGTGGTTCAATGGCATTAAAAAGGCAGTTCATTATAAAAGATTCAGAAATTAAGGGTATGTTTGATACTGGCCTAGCAATTGGGGACGAATTGTTACAAGAGGTGCTAGGGAAACATTCTGATGTACATATGAAAACAATTGTAGCAACCATACAAAAAGAACAAAATAATATTATTCGCAATGATGAAAGCGACCTTCTCGTTGTTCAAGGGGCAGCAGGAAGTGGTAAAACTTCAGCGGCACTTCAGAGGGTTGCTTATCTGTTGTATAGATACAGAGAAACTATTCAAGCAGAGCATATACTGTTATTTTCTCCTAATACACTATTCAATCATTACGTTTCATCGGTATTACCAGAGCTTGGTGAGAAAAATATGCAACAAACAACTTACCAGGACTTTATCCATAACAAGCTAAGTGATGATGTAGAGATAGAGAGTCCCTTTACACTAATGGAGTATACGCTAAACGCACAAAATCATATTGATTACAAAGACAGAATGAAGGGGATCGATTATAAGTCCTCTCCTGCTTTTATAAGAGTATTGAATAGATATTTAGAATGGCTACAAAGGGATGGATTGGTTTTTAAGGATATCGTGTTAGGTGACAAGGTTTTAATATCTTCTTCTTATATAAAAGAACTGTTCTATAAGTTTGATATGTCTATTTCAATACCTAATAAGATTCAGCTTGTTAAAGAACACTTATCTAATAGGCTTAAAAAAATTGCAAAAAAAGAAATCCATTCAAAATGGGTAGAAGATGAAATACAATACTTAGATAAAGAGGATTACCTAAAAGCATATCAGAAGTTACAAAGAAAAAATAAGAAGCATTATACAAATCAATCATTTAATGATATGGATTCTGAGCAACAAGTTCTTTCGAAAATGGTTGTAAGAGAGCATTTCAGACCTATACAACAGCAAATAAAGGATTCGAATTTTATTGATTTCATTTCCATTTATGAGGGAATGTATATGAGCGGTGAGTTACCTCTCCCAGATATCCCTGAAGAATGGGAGGATATTTGTGCGCTAACAATGAGTGAACTAGAAAAAAATAGATTGTACTATGAAGATGCAGCTCCTTATTTATACTTAAAAGAGCAGATACAGGGTACTCAAAAAAATACATCTGTAAGGCATATTTTTATAGATGAAGCTCAGGACTATTCTGTGGTGCAACTTGCGACACTTTTTATGCTATTTCCAAACAGTCGTTTTACACTCCTTGGAGATTTTAACCAAGCAATCTTTCCGCAATCACTAGATGGTACAATATTTCAAGATGATCACATTGATAAGAAAAAATCTAAACAAGTAATTACTCTAACAAAAAGCTACCGTTCGACGAAACAAATTGTTGAATTTACAAAAATGCTACTAAAAGAGAGCAACCATATTGAACCGTTTAATCGAGAAGGGAAACTTCCTATTGTTACTTCTGGTAATAGTGAGCAGGACTTAATCGTATTAGCAGTCAATCAAATTCATAATCAATTGCGGAACGGCACAGCTAATATTGCCCTAATCTGTAAAACTGCAGCAGAAAGTCAAGACGTATACGAAAAAATTAAGGATATGGTTGAAATCAAGCTCATTAAAGGTGAGTCGTCAACGTTTGAAGAGGGAGTCGTAGTTGTACCGGCTTACTTAGCGAAGGGAATCGAATTTGATACAGTCATTCTCTATAATGCATCGGAGTACAAGAGAGAAACAGAACGAAAATTATTTTACACTGCTTGTACAAGAGCCATGCACGAATTATTGATCAATGAGCTTGGGAAGCAAAATCCGTTCCTCCAAGATGTGGATCATTCATTGTACGCAAGAGAAACTTTTAAATAAGAGCCGCATAACTTCACCGCCCACCCCGTGGAAAGCGAGTGCCATGGAGCGGAAATAACCTAGTTAATAATTTGTCTACAGTCTGAAAGGAGCACCGTTAATTACGGTGCTCCTTTTCAAAATGTTAGCTTTTTAGTTTTGTGTGTATCGAGTTAATTATCGTAGTTACTGTGTTTGCGATGCTGATTCTAACTCTGCCAACTGTTGACGCATCTCTGCAACAGGAAGGTGCTCCCCAATAAAAACAAGATTAGTCGGAATGTTCATGAGTTCCTTCATATAAAGAGGCATTCCATATGAGTACTGAAATAAATATAAAGAGTCTGAATGAGTAAATCTTATATAGCCTTTTATCCGATAAACAGAATCAGGCATGCTTCTCAGCCAATCCTCGAACAACTCATGATCAACTGGCTTAGTAAACTTGTATACTAGAGTTTTTAAGCGTAGCTGAAGATCAACATGAAGCTTCTCATGATCTTCTCTTGGTTTTCGCTGAATTCCTTGTAGGTCCAATAAATTAACGGAAGCAAAAGTTGTAAACAGTAATTTTCCATATGGATTTATTTGTTGTATTTCAAAGGCAAGTTGACCCTGCACTTCGTCGGTTAGTTCATCAACTTTATTTAAAAGAAGCACATCTGCATGTTTGACTTGTTCAATCAATAAGGATTGAAGCTGTGGACTTAATGTCTTTCGGTCCTTCCAACGCTTGGCATCAATAAGGCTAATAACCGACTCAACATTGATTCGCTCAACTAATATTGGTGACATACATGCATCAACTACTTCAATTGGATGAGCGACCCCTGTTGTTTCGATATAAATAGCATCCAAGTTATGAAGATGAATCAGTTCCTGAAGTTGTGCTTCTAACTGTCCTTGAATTGTACAACACACGCACCCATTTAAAAGCTCCTTTAATGGTGTCTCGCCATCAACGGCATCTGAATCAATGGAAATCTCTCCTAATTCATTCATAAGTACTGCCACTTTACGATCTTGTTTCTTTTCTTGAAGTAGTATATTTCGAAGTAAGGTTGTTTTACCTGCGCCTAAAAAGCCTGACAAGATATATATAGGTATTTTCATGGTATTCTCCTCAGTTTAGTTATTTATTAATAGTAGAAAAAAATAATCAAGATAGCAAGATAAAAGGGCATTATTTAGTGAAACTTGCTGATTGTCTAAATCCGAGTTTTATGGTATGTTTACTTGTAATTTAAAGTATATAACTAGATTCTAAAATTAATAGGCAGTAATACATATTGTAATACAACAAGAAATTCAAAATGATGGGGAGTAGAGAACATGAAATATGGATTTTGGTTACCGATTTTTGGAGGTTGGTTAAGAAATGTTGAAGATGAAAGTATGCCAGCAACTTTTGAATATGCAAAAAAGGTCATACAATCAGCAGAAGAGTGGGGATTTGATACAACACTAATTGCTGAGCTGTACTTAAATGATATCAAAGGTCCTGAGCATGATTCACTTGAAGCATGGACAACTGCTGCAGCTTTGGCTGCTGTTACCAACAAAATTGAAATCATGACAGCAATCAGACCTGGTTTTCACAACCCAGCTGTGGCAGCTAAAATGACTGCAAATATAGATGCACTTTCTAACGGAAGATTTACTTTGAATGTTGTATCAGCTTGGTGGGAAGAAGAAGCGCGTCAATATAACGGAATCTTCACTGAACATGACGAACGGTATGAGCGTACAAAAGAATTTATCGATGTATTAAAGGGACTATGGACAAACGATACTTTCACGTATAATGGAAAGTATTATAATATTCAAAATGCAAAGCTACACCCCAAGCCAGTACAACGGCCTAACCCGATCTTATACGCAGGTGGAGAGAGTGAGGCAGGTAAGCAAACGATTGCTGAAAAGTGTGACTCATATGTTATGCATGGGGGTAGCGTAGAAGAAATATCAACAAAAATTCAGGACATGAAGATAAGAAGAAGCAATCTTGGATTACCTGAGTTTGGAAGCTTTGGCATGGCTGCTTATATCATTTGTAGAGATACAGAAGAAGAAGTACAAGAAGAGCTTGCTCGCATTACAAATGTTAAAGAAGGAAGTGCTTATGCCGGGTATAAGGATTTCACTAGTAAATCTCAGTTAGAACAAGAAATTAAACTTCAAGATTACTCAGTCTCCAATCGTGGGCTTCGACCTCAATTGATTGGAACACCTGATCAAATCGCTGATAAAATTTTAGAGTATGAACAAGCAGGCTTAGATTTATTATTACTTCAATTTTCGCCACAGCATGAGGAAATGGAACGATTCTCAATGAAGGTCATGCCTTTAGTTGAAGAAAAGAGATCAAAGCATACTCTATCAAACTAAGGATTAATCAATCTCTCTCAATGGAGGAAATAGTATGGAGAAAATATATGTAATTCATGAAAATGATGAATGGACGATCCACTTAACAAGACGTTTAGACGAATTAGGCTTACCGTATGAAGTATGGCATATGGCTGATGGGTTTGTTGATCTAAACGAAGCTCCACCTGAAGGAATATTTTATAGTCGTATGAGTGCCTCTTCTCACACGAGAGGTCACCGCTATGCACCTGAGCATACAACGGGTGTTTTAGCATGGTTAGAGCGACATGGTCGAAAAGTATTTAATGGTAGCCGTGCATTGCAATTAGAGTTAAGTAAAGTTCTTCAATATATGGCGCTAAACCAAGCAGGTATCCGAACACCGCGTACAATTGCTGCTACAGGGAAAGAACAAATTATTGAAGCGGCAAAGAAATTTAAAGGCCAAAAGATTATTACGAAGCATAACCGTGCTGGAAAAGGACTAGGCGTTCAATTATTTGATCATGAGGATGCTGTTCGACATTATGTGCTGAGTGATCAGTTTGAAGAACCAATCGATGGAATTACACTTGTTCAGGAATATATTCAATCAACTGATAGTTCCATTACTCGTTGTGAGTTTGTTGGAGGTAAGTTCCAATACGCAGTTAGAGTTGATACTTCAGAAGGCTTTGAACTATGTCCAGCAGAAGCATGCCAAATTGGTGACCTATTTTGCCCAGTAGGTGAACAAATAGAGACGAAACCAATGTTTGAAGTGATAGAAGGCTTTAATGAGCCGATGATTGAGTTATATGAACAATTTCTAGCTGAAAACCAAATTCACGTAGCTGGGATTGAATTCATCCGGAACAGTGCTGGTGAAATTTTCACCTATGATGTAAATACAAATACAAACTATAATCCAGAAGCAGAGGAAAAAGCAGGGAAGTTTGGTATGCTTCAGTTGGCTCAATTCTTAGGAAAAGAGTTAGAACAAATAAAAAAAACATTAGTAAATTCTTAATACAAAAAGACTCACTTTCTATGAAAGGGAGTCTTCTTTATTTTAGCTACTAAATAGAATATGATAGAGCAAAGAAGGTTAGTGGAGGAGGAGACAAATGAAAAGGTGTGGATGGGTAACTGCAGACCCGATTTATATAGATTATCATGATCATGAATGGGGAGTTCCGATCTATGATGACCGTTTATTGTTTGAGTTTTTAAACCTTGAAGGAGCGCAGGCGGGGCTAAGCTGGATTACAATCTTAAAAAAACGCGAGAATTATAGAAAAGCTTTTGATGGATTCAATCCAGAGGTTATTGTGAACTACGATGAGCAAAAGATAGAAGAACTGCTTCAAAATGAGGGAATTGTTCGAAATCGCTTAAAGGTAAATTCAGTGATTTCAAATGCTAAAGCCTACTTAAAGGTTGTAGATGAATTCGGTTCATTTAGTTCATACATATGGTCCTTTGTGGGTGGAAAACCCATCGAAAATCATTTTTTAAGTCTAGACGAGGTTCCTGCTACCACACCGATTAGTGATCAGTTTAGTAAGGATTTAAAAAAACGAGGATTTAAATTTGTCGGTAGTACGATCTGTTATGCATTTATGCAAGCGGTCGGTATGGTGAATGATCATATCGTAACTTGTCATTGCTATGAAAAGAATACCAAGGAAATGGCTTAAGTTAATCCGAACCAATGCAGCACAGACCATGAGGAAATTAGTTCACGTATTGGAAAAGTGTATAAATTTAAGTGGGGTAGAATCAATTCATAGAAAAACTAAAGAAAAACGATAGTTAAATACATAAAAACAAACTACAGTGGTTACATTTATAATAAAAATTTCTTAATTTGAGTAAGTTTTTTATAAATTCTCATCAAATTTTAATGTTCTTTTCAGGTTTCTTTAAGGTTTAAACGGTACATTATGTATATCATAGAAATCAAAAAGGAGTAAAGATAAATGGGATATTATGATGAACATGTTGAAACCAGAACTGCTATTAATAAGAAGAGATCTCCAAAAGTGTTTTTCTCAGCAGTAGCTGGAGGATGTATAGGAGCATTGATTACATTAATGGTAGTTTCGCCTAATACGTCGTCTGACAATACTGAAACTAGTAATGAGGAACAAGTGGAAGTAGCTGCCATGGCAAACACGATTGAAAACGTGAGTGTAAACGTAGAAACTGATATAACAAAAGCAATCGAGAAGGCAAGTGGTGCGGTAGTCGGAGTAATCAACATTCAAAATAATAGAATGCTTGAACCAGACAAAGAAGCGGGTACAGGTTCAGGGGTTATTTATAAAAATGAAAACGGTAAAGCCTATGTTGTTACAAATGCCCATGTTATAGATGGTGCTAATAAAATTGAAATTAGCTTAGAGGGTGGCTCACGTCTAGAGGGTAAACTATTAGGTAGTGATATTTTCATGGATATAGCTGTTATTGAAATAGATGGAACAAAGGTTGAGCATGTAGCAACTTTTGCATCCTCTGACTCTCTTAAGCTTGGTGAACCTGTCATTGCGATTGGCAACCCACTTGGACTAGAGTTCTCCGGATCAGTGACACAAGGTATCATTAGTGGATTAGACCGTTCCATACCAGTAGATTTAAACCAAGACGGTCATGCTGATTGGGAGGCAGATGTTATTCAAACAGACGCTGCGATTAACCCAGGAAATAGTGGTGGGGCTTTAATTAACGTTAATGGAGATGTTGTAGGAATTAACTCTATGAAAATTAATCAAACTGCCGTAGAGGGCATCGGCTTTTCGATTCCGATCTCTATTGCTAAACCAATAATAGAAAGTTTAGAGGTTCATGGTAAGGTAAAGCGACCATATTTAGGTGTGGCAAGTCGATCATTAGCTGATGTTGCAAGTTATCATTGGCAACAAACCTTTAACCTACCAGAAAATATAACTGAAGGAGTTTTCATTGAACAAATAGGAGCGGGTTCACCTGCAGACAAAGCAGGGTTACAAGAGATGGACGTTATAACAGAGCTGGATGGGCAAAAATTAAAATCTGTAGTAGAGCTTAGAAAGTTCCTATATATACAAAAGCAAGTTGGAGAGGAAATGACCATTACCTATTATAGAAATGGACAAAAGCAAGAAACAAAGATGATCCTTGAAGAGGTACCTAGTAATCCTTCTTAAACGCTAAGTGTTGATTGATTGAAGTAAGAGCTATCGAGGAATTGATAGCTCTTTATTCATCATTTTTCTACTAACAGCTTACTACTAGCCAAGTCTGTCTAATCATACTATTATAAATGTAAAAAGGAGCTTGGGTATATGAAGAGAATTTTGATCATTGAAGATGAAAAGAATATTACTCGGTTCCTTGAACTAGAGCTTAAGTATGAAGGATACGAGGTAGATTCAGCGGAAAATGGTAGATTTGGATTGGAAAAAGCCATTAGTGAAGAATGGGACTGTATTTTACTAGATTTAATGCTTCCGGAACTAAATGGCGTGGAAGTGTGTAGAAGAATCAGAGCCGTTAAATCAACCCCGATTATCATGATTACAGCAAGAGATAGTGTGATGGACCGGGTGTCAGGCTTAGATAGTGGTGCAGATGATTATATAGCAAAACCGTTTGCTATTGAAGAACTACTAGCTAGAATTCGATCTTTACTTAGAAGAGTAGGTACAAAAGATGAAGTAAAAGACGAGGTCTTAAATAATCGACAACTAACGTTAAAAATAAAGGCTAGACAGGTAATCAAAAATGGAGAACTTATTGACTTGACGAAACGAGAATATGATTTGTTATTGATGTTCATGAGCAACCAAAATATAGTCTTAAGTCGAGAGGCAATATTAAATAAGGTATGGGGATACGAAACAGAAGTGGAGACCAATGTGGTGGATGTGTATATTCGTTATTTACGAAATAAAATTGATATAGGTGAAACAGAAAGTTATATTCAAACAATACGTGGAACAGGCTATGTGATGAGGGGATGAAAAGGCTTATTCACTCTTTTCAAAGCATATCTTTAAAGTGGCGACTTACTCTATCCACGTCACTACTTATGTTTCTTACATTTATCATATTTAGCTTTGCTGAGTATGAAATTTTATATAATTGGTTATTAGGACAAGAACGAGAAGCTGTTAGTAAAACTAGGGATGAAGTGGCTGCTTATTATCAGCAAATAAATCGACCCTTTCAGAATACTAATGTTCGGGATATGGAAAATCTACTATTAAAACTAAATGATAAGCATCAATTAATTCGTATCCTTGATATTAATCATAATATTGTAATCTCTGTATCTAATGACTTTCCAGGACAGCTTTCTACTGCAAAATATCCGTCTAGAGATGGAATAGAGCAATTTCAATACGAAGGTGATCTCTATCTAGTTGCATGGGAGCATGTGAATTCGCGGTCCTTTCAAGGAACAGTAGAGGTAGTACGTAATTTGAAATCGTTTGAAGATCTGATTAACATAATATTAATGATTATATTTGGATTTGCACTTGCAACGATTCTCATAAGTATCGTTAGTGGGTTGATTATATCAAGACAATATATTAATCCCATAAAGGGATTAAACCAGGCAATCATGAGAGTAAAAGAAGAAGGCTTCCAAACAAGAGTGACAGAAACCCAGCATGATGATGAATTCAGAGAACTTACGACCATTTTTAACGAAATGATGGAACGCGTAGAGGAGACCTTTCAACAACAAAAGCAGTTTGTGGAAGATGCTTCCCATGAACTACGAACACCAATTGCAGTAATCGATGGCCATATAGCACTTTTAAAGAGATGGGGAAAGAATGACCCAGATGTTTTAGAGGAATCCTTATCAGTTTGTAAATCAGAAATTGGTCGATTACAAAAACTTGTCTTGGAACTACTCGAACTAACAAGGTCTGAGACAATCGAAAATGCTGAGATTACACCTATTCCAATCGTAGAAGTGGTCGAACAAATCACTAAAACTTTTGCTATTCTTCATCCTGATTTTACTATTACTTTTAATAATAAAACGGAGGATAAGGTTCAAACCCTTATATCAAAACATCACTTAGAACAAATTATTTTAATTTTATTGGATAATGCGGTAAAATATTCTCCTTACGAAAAACGGATTGACGTCCTTATACAAAAGGAAAGTGATAAAGTGTTCGTCAAAATCATTGATCAAGGGTTAGGGATCTCAGAAGTAGAAAAAAATAAAATCTTTAACCGTTTTTACAGAGTTGATAAAGCTAGAAGTAGAGAACAGGGTGGAGTTGGACTGGGTTTGTCAATTGCTAAGAGAATTGTAGAAAAGTATAAAGGAGATATCGCTGTAAATAGTAGTGAGAACTCCGGATCAACCTTTATCGTTAACTTTCCAATAAGTAAATAAATATTAATAACAAAAATCATCAGTGGGGTAGAGCTCCTTCCCTGTTGATGTTTTTTTTGCGTTTCTTACAACTCTTTTACGATGCGATTACAAGCGGTCGTAATTCAATAAATTTCGTCGAAACCTGTACATACCAGTAGACACCAAAGAAAAAACTGTGGAGGTTATGATGATTTCTCGAGATGCATACTATGACAATGCTAAATTTTTATTAATTTTTTTAGTAGTTTTTGGACATTTAATTCAATCATATATAGAGGAGAGTAAAGTAATCTTAACTTTATATCACACAATCTATGTATTTCATATGCCAGCCTTTATTTTGATCTCTGGTTTTTTTGCTAAAGGGTTCAAACAAACAGGGTACTTGCAAAAGGTGGCAAAAAAACTGATAATCCCTTACCTTATTTTTCAAGGAATCTATTCATTTTTTTATTATGTGATTCAGGGTAAAGATCTAACATCTTTAAATCCATTAGATCCGCATTGGTCACTTTGGTTTTTAATTAGTTTGTTTTTTTGGAATGTCATGCTATATGTTTTTACAAAGTTATCACCACTAACGGCAATAGGTAGTGCAATTATGCTAGGTGTGCTAATTGGCTATATTAATGAAGTGAATGGGTTTTTAAGTTTATCAAGAACTTTTGTTTTTTTTCCTTTATTTTTGGTGGGTTTTTATTTAAGTAAGGAGCACTTCCAAAAAATGAAAGTAATTCGTATTAAAATAGCCGGACTACTCATTCTGTTGTGTACATTCATCATGTTTTTCTTTTTACCTGACTTTAACTATCAGTGGTTATTTGGATCAAAGCCTTATGAGATGTTAGGGGCATTTGGTGTGAATGGCCCTGTTATTAGATTATCCATTTATGTATTGTCGTTTTTAACTACGTTATCATTTTTAGCTCTAGTTCCTTTACGAAGACTTTTCTTTACAAAGTGGGGAACTAGCACTATATACGTTTATTTATTACATGGATTCTTCATAAAATCATTTAGAAATAGTCAATTTGTGGATGTAATCAATAGGACATAGCAATTGCTATTGTTGGTACTTTTTGCAATGCTACTCACGATGATTTTATCAAGTACTGTAATTAGGCGACTAACGCAACCGTTGATTGAGTTGAAATTTAATAGTTGGAAGCAAAGTTTTAAGAAATTAGTACTTGCCAATCTTCTTCAAAATCGTTAAAGAGAAATGGATTCATTCAAGTCATTCATTACTCAGCATATAAAATGAAACAATTAGCTTTTTGTGCTAAAGTTGGGATATATCGTTTGAATACGAGATAGAAATCCTTAGGAGTGAACTACTAGTGGTTGAAATAAGAAAGCCAATTCAAGTAAGTGAGGCTGTTAAGAGAGTTATGAGCTTTGCTAAGCACGGAGTATTAGAAGAACTATCTATTATGGAAGCGTATGGTCGACACTTGGCTGAGGATCTAGTGGCAACTCATCATGTTCCACCATTCGATCGATCTCCTTATGATGGCTTTGCAATTCGCGCGGAGGATAGTCAACTAGCATCTCTCCAAAACACCGTAGAGTTTGAAGTGGTTGAGGAAATTGGTGCAGGATATGTTGCCTCAAAAAAAGTTCAGGCCTATCAAGCTGTTAGACTTATGACTGGTGCTCAAATGCCTGAGGGTTGTGATGCAGTTGTGATGCTTGAGTTGACACAAGAAACAGAACGAGATGGTAAGAAATATATGAGTATTAAACGTCCTTTTCAGCCAGGAGATAATATATCCTTTGAAGGAGAAGATACAAGACAAGGAACCATCCTCGTCAATAAAGGTACGAAAATCAATCCAGGTGTACAGGCGCTTTTAGCAACATTTGGCTATGGAACAGTTAAGGTTGCAAAGAAACCAAAGATAGGTGTATTTGCAACAGGAACAGAACTACTTGAGGTGGATCAAGATTTACAGCCAGGGAAAATCAGGAATAGCAATGCTTATATGATATGTGCTCAGATTGAGAGAAGTGGTGGAATTCCTAAGTATCTTGGTGTTCTGCCTGATGATTTTGAACACTGTTATAATATGATTAAAAGTAGTCTCGACGAGGTTGACATTTTTATTACAACTGGCGGTGTCTCAGTAGGAGACTATGATTATTTACCGGATATATACAAAAAACTTGGAGCATCTGTTCTTTTCAATAAGGTTGCGATGAGACCTGGAAGTGTAACAACAGTTGCGGAGTTAAATGGTAAACTTTTATTTGGTTTATCAGGTAATCCATCTGCTTGCTATGTTGGTTATGAATTATTTACAAGACCGATTGTTCAAACGTTATTGTTTAACCCAAGGCCACACTTGCTAAAGGTAGAAGCGCTCTTAAATGAGAACTATCCAAAGCCAAACCCGTTCACCCGATTTGTAAGGAGCCGATTGATCTATCAAGAAACCACACTAAAGGTAGTCCCAAGTGGCTTTGATAAATCTAATGCTGTCTCCTCTTTAGCAGCTGCTAGCGCCTTGATGATTTTACCAGGTGGAACGAGGGGTTATGAAAAAGGTATGATGGTTGATGTTTTGCTATTAGAGACTGATGACGGAAGTGAGTGGCCATGGAAGTAAGGCTTCCTATTTTTCAAATTGTGGGCTATCAAAATAGTGGGAAGACAACCTTGGTGCAGAAGCTAGTGAAGAATTTAAGCAAACGAGGCTATAAGGTTGGTACTATAAAGCATCATGGACATGGTGGTGAGCCCGATTTTGCTGACAAAGGGAAGGATTCTGCGTTACACCGAAGTGCTGGAGCTAGGGTTGTAACAGTAGAAGGCAATGGTACAATTCAATTAACTGCTTCAGAATTAAAGTGGGACCTTCAACAAATTATTTCACTTTACGAGTCCTTTAATCTAGATATTATTTTAGTAGAGGGATATAAACTGGAATCCTATCCGAAAGTAGTATTGTTAAGAACTCAAGAAGATCTTGAAATGACACAAAAACTATCTAATATTTTTTGTGTCATTTCACAAGTACCTCTGCTCAAACATCAGTGCAAGAATTTAACTTGGTTTTTAAGGTCAGAGGAAGAAGCATATTTATCTTTTTTATTGCAGGAAGTAGGGGGACATAGCAATGAATAATAAGTTATTTGAAATCATCAGTGAACCTATTGAAGTTCAGCCTATTATTGATAAAGTAGTAGATCGAAATGCTGGTGCAATTACCACGTTTATTGGTACTGTTCGTGAACTGACGTATGGGAAAAAAACTCTTTATTTAGAGTATGAATCCTATGTACCGATGGCTGAAAAAAAACTAGAGCAAATTGGTCGAGAAATCAACGAAAAGTGGAAAGATGCTAGGGTAGCAATTACTCATCGAATTGGTCGATTAGATATTACCGATATAGCTGTCGTCATAGCTGTTTCAACTCCTCACCGAAAAGATGCGTATTTAGCTAATGAATATGCGATTGAACGAATTAAAGAAATTGTCCCAATCTGGAAGAAAGAGCATTGGGAAGATGGCGAAAAGTGGATTGGAAATCAACTTGAGACAAAAGAGTATCCAAAAGGGCATCCAGAGGAGGAAGACTTAACGTGATTCAAGTATTGCTTTTTGCTAACCTTAAAGATCAGGCTGGCTCAGAAAAAATAACAATAGATGAACAACAAGTAACCGTAAAGGAACTTCTAGAAATTCTAAAGGAGAAGTACTCATTAACTAATCTAGGGCAAGTGATGGTAGCTATTAATGAAGAATATTCGTTTGATGACGATATTGTGAAATCAGGAGATGTTGTGGCTTTAATTCCACCTGTAAGTGGTGGGTAATCTTAAAAAAAATGACCAAAGGGATTATTAAGTTCCTTTGGTTTTTTGTACTGAAAATTAACTGTTTTTCTTTTTTCTTCGCAATAAACAAAGGGTTATAGTGATTTAAAAAGGATATTAGTCTTAAGGAAAGAATACCTTAGATTAAGAGAACTTCTATGTGCGAGCACCATGACTAATTTTTCTTATTAATGATATGGGGGATATCATGAAGGCTGTGATGGTAACTGAATTTGGTGGCGCAGAAGGATTAAAATTTATGGACGTAGAATTACCGAAAAAATAAAGCCTAATGAAGTATTAATTCTATGGCTGGTAAAGTAACTCAACAATGGATTGAAATCCGTCAAAGTATTGGAAAGGTACTTCTGAGGGTAAGAAACTGAAAATTAGTGAGGTAGTAGTATGAATATCACACATACAAAGAACTTTGAATTAATAGCCAGCCTAAACAAATCTGTTCACACACTACATTATCAATTATATCCAACTAAATTTAAACCCTATGATTATCAGTCAATAAAAGAATTTTTTGAGAGTATTATAGACAATCCTAATTTTGTATTCCTCCTAATTGAGGAAAAGAGTTACCCCTTGGGATATGCGTGGATTGAGTTCAGATCCTACCCAGAAACGGCTTTTACAAAGTCAATAGATGTCATCTATGTTCATCAAATCTCGATAAACTCTATCTCGAGAAATAAAGGGTTTGGCTCTCTACTAATGCTTGAGATTGAAAAAATTGCTAAACAGTATAGTGTATCTAGCATAGAATTAGATTATTGGGCGGCAAATCAAAAAGTAAGAGATTTTTACAAAAAGAATGGATATCAGATTAATAGAGAGTATGTATATAAAAATCTATAAATACAGACGTAAGAACTGCTTAATGCTGGTTCTTTTGTATTGTTTTAAAAAGGTGGCGAAATGATGGAGCCTATTTCTATAAGAAAACTTGAAATTGAAGAAAATCCTCCACTATCATTATTGTTATTAGCAGATCCATCCAGAGAAATGGTTGAGGATTATACAAGAAGGGGAGTTACATATATTGCAGAAATACTTGGTAATGTAATAGGAGTATACGTAATTGTACCTCTTGAACACGACACAATAGAACTAAAGAATGTCGCAATCGATGAGAGATTGCAAGGACAAGGGCTAGGTAAGTTATTGGTTCACCATTCAATAGAGGAGGCTAGAGGATTAGGATACCAGAAAATAGAGGTAGGAACAGGAAACTCTAGTATCAGTCAATTAGCATTATATCAGAAATGTGGATTTAGGATAGATTCTATTGAAAAAGACTTTTTCATTAAACATTACAAAGAAGTAATAGTTGAAAACGGAATTCAATGCAGAGATATGGTTAGGCTGTCACAGTGCTTAACATAAGAAACCCCCACTTCTTAAAGAGGGGGTTATTCATACATTAAATTATTCTAATATAGATAATAATGCCCGATTTCGATCTTCTTGTTCAGCTTCACTTGAAAGGTCATATTTCTTAAGTAAGTGGAAAATCTCATTTAATACAGATTGACTTGGAGAGTTTAAAGACAGAAAACTTCCTAGTCGATCGTATAAATGACTAGGTAAGAATGGCTTCTGCTCATTTAGTTTTGTTATAACATCGTCGATGGAATGGTCAATTTTACAATTACTCATAATCAGGCTAGCCCCCTATATGTGACATTTCTACTTTACTTCGATCACGTTTTACATGACCGCGTTCCTCTGAATAGCGATCGTTCCTTCCGTTCCATAACTGTTGAAGATGGGTAGAAAGTTCTTCATCTGAAAGTGATGTTCGGAGTGGAGTTCTAATATCATGACCATTAGCTGCAAATAAGCAAGTATAAAGTTTACCCTCTGCCGATAATCTAGCACGATTGCAAGAAGAACAAAAAGCATCTGATACGGAAGAAATAACTCCGACCTCATCATTTGAACCTACATAGCGAAAACGACTAGCTACTTCCCCAAGATAATTAGGGGCAATTGGTTCGAGTGGCATAACCGTGTTAATCTCTTCGATAATCTGTTTTTTTGTGTAAACATCATCAAGCTTCCATTTGTTCGTATTTCCTACATCCATGAACTCTATGAAACGAAGAATATGTCCTTTTTCCCTGAAAAACCTGGCCATTGGAATGATCTCATCTTCATTCATTCCTTTTTTTACGACCATGTTTATCTTTACTTGAATGCCTGCTGCGGCCGCGGCATCAATACCATCCAAAACAGTCTGAACCGTTACCCCTCGGCCATTTATCTTACCAAACACTTCATCCTTAAGTGAATCTAAACTAATTGAAACTCGCTTAAGACCTGCCTCCTTTAAGGCTTCTGCATATTTTGGTAGAAGGGAGCCATTTGTTGTCATAGCAATGTCTTCTACACCATCAATTTGATTTATCTTTGAAATAAGCAGATGTAGGTCTTTTCTCATCAAAGGCTCTCCACCTGTAATTCTAATCTTTTGTACACCTAATGTTTCAACGAAAATTCTAGTTAATCGCTCTAACTCTTCAAATGATAAAAGCTGATCTCTCCTTAGAAACTCGAAATCTGGGCCGAAAATTTCTGCGGGCATACAATAAGTACAGCGGAAATTACACTTGTCAGTTACGGAAATACGTAAGTCTCTTAGAGGACGATTAAGTTGATCAAGTACTTTTTGATTATTCAATTAATATTACTCCTCCTTTTTTTCTTGTAAGATTCGATCAGGATGAGAATATACGTTAAAAGAGCTGCCACGAATAAACCCTACAGCTGTAATGTTTAAATCGTTCGCTAGTTTTATAGCTAAATCAGTAGGTGCAGATTTAGATAAAACAATACCAACACCAATTTTGGCGGCTTTGAGAAGAACTTCGGAAGAAATTCTACCGCTAAAAACAATGACTTTATCACGAACAGGTAAGCGATTTAACAAACTATATCCATATAATTTATCTAAAGCATTATGCCGTCCTATATCGGTTCTTCCAACAATGATTTCCTCCGATGAGCACAAGGCGGCATTATGAACTCCACCGGTTTGCTGAAAAACAATACTATTATGTTGCATGTCATTCATAAGTTTAATGCATTGTTCAGGCGTAAGTGTAGTTGTTGATGTAGAAGTTTTGGCGGTGGTCGCATCATTATGAAAGTAAAACTGCCTGCTTTTACCGCAACAAGACCCTATAAAACGCTTAGAATAATATTCCTGACTCGTAGTGATCTCAGCATGTAATTCAACATAAGCATAGCCTCTGTCTTCATTAATGCTAAGTGATTTTATATCATCCCTAAAACGAATAACACCTTCAGATGCTAAAAAACCAATTACCATTTCATCAAAATGTGTAGGCGTACATACCATTGTAGCAAATTCCATATTATTTACAAAAATAGTTAATGGAAATTCTAAGACGATATCATCTTCATGTTCATGAAGAGTACCATTTGAATATTTTACAATTTTTTGTATATTACTCATTTTTTGAGTCATTATGATCACCCAGTTAATTTAGATTAATAAAAATATAAACATAGAAAACTAAAAGAAACAAGTAATAAGCGTTATGTAAGTATTTAACATTAAAATTAGTTTAAAAAAGTATTGCTAGTACGATTTTATGGTGGTACTATGTGTTTACAAAGTTCATAATTTTGTAACATGTTGATTCAGAGATAGCGATCCTGTCTTCTAATTAATTTGTTACTTGTTGTAACGATAACTGTTGGTCCGATAGTAGCGTAACCTGCTAGAAACTAACCGTCATTCTTTCTTAACTAGCATTCAAAGAGTGCAATTTAAGAGCGATTGACGGTTTTCTTTTGTTCTTTGAAATATAGAGGGGGAAATTTTTGTGAAAAAGACAAAAAATCGTTGGCTTATTGCCTTATCAGCTATTTTTATTCATTTATCTATAGGTTCAGCTTATGCATATAGTGTTTATAAAAACCCTATTAGCGAACAATTAGGCTGGAGTGGTACTCAAGTATCGCTTGCATTTACTCTTGCTATTGTATTTTTAGGTTTAGCTGCAGCAATTGGTGGGAAGTACGTAGAGAAATACGGTCCAAGAAAATCTGCAACAGTTTCTGCTATTTTATTTAGTTTAGGACATATTGGTTCAGGATTTGCAATTTCGATTGAATCGTTACCGTTATTTTTATTTATGTACGGTGTAGTTGGAGGAATTGGTCTTGGTATAGGTTATATCTCACCAGTATCAACCCTTGTTAAATGGTTCCCAGACCGAAGAGGTTTAGCAACTGGTATGGCGGTATTTGGCTTTGGAGCTGGTGCTTTAATTACAAGTCCAATTGCTGCAAACTTAATCGTTTCGATCAATATACAAAGCACATTCTATATTTTAGGTTTTGCATACTTAATTCTAATGATGATTGGTGCTTCTTATATCGCACGTCCAGAAGAGGGTTGGGCTCCAAAAGGCTTCAATTCAAAAGAAGCTGGTGGAACAAAAATAAAAGCCGATTTATCACAGTTAAATGCTAACGAGGCGGTAAAAACTAAGCGTTTTTGGTTATTATGGACAATGATCTTTATAAACGTTTCATCTGGGATCATGATCATTTCTGTAGCTTCACCAATGGCTCAAGATATGGTTGGTATGTCAGCTGTAGCTGCTGCCGCAATGGTAGGACTAATGGGTCTTCTAAATGGTGCAGGTCGTATAGTATGGTCTTCCATTTCTGACTTTATCGGTCGTCCGGCTGTGTTTATTACGTATTTTAGTATTCAAATCGTAGCATTTGCAGTCATACCATTTACAACGAACGCAATTTTATTCCAATTATTAATTCTTATTGTATTAACTTGTTATGGTGGAGGATTTGCTGCTTTACCTGCTTTTATAGGAGATTTATTCGGTACAAAACAATTAGGAGCTATTCATGGTTATATCCTTACAGCTTGGTCATTAGCTGGTGTTGTTGGACCAATTACAGTTTCTTATATCAGAGAAGTAACCAATAGTTATATACCAGCATTCTACATCTTCACGGCTCTATTAGTCATTGCTCTTGTTGTTTCACTAATGATGAAAGCGGACATAAAAAAGGTACGTCAGCAAAATGAGATTTCTGATAAAAAGTCTTTAGTGAGTTAAAATACTTTCTATTCGAGATTTAATATGATAAAATACCAATCATGATTTAACCTCATAGGTAGGAGGATCTCATGAATAAGTATGAAGCTGAATTCAGCAACCTTGTTCGTACCTTTAGAAAGAAACACATGGGTAAAGGCCCAAGTAAGATTACTACAACTTTTTGTAAAAATTGGGCAATCTGTGAAATGGAAGGTAACCTCTCTCCAGTTGAGAAGTTTATCGCTAGTGCCAATGAGGGGAAACAAGCACTGCGGGCTGCTCGAACAGAGATGGTAAAGGAAATGTATCGGAAGAATCCTCCACTTGAGATGGAAGAATTCTTACAATGCAAATTTGTAGAATTATTTGTTGATATTGATATCGACAGAGATTTTGGAATGTCGATCTTCGTATTCAACGAGGACATACAACAAAAATTTTCTAAATAACAGGTTTGGCACTTGGTAGCGACCCTGCTAAAGACTAACCACCGGATTATCCAATCATGTTTATTATGGTTGAATATCGGTGGTTTTTTATTTGGCTTTAGAGAGAAAATTGACGAAAAATGCAGAAAATCATTTTCAAAGAGAATGAGCGGTAGGAAGTGTAGTAAAAGTAGCCTATTGATAATCATCTTATAATGCTTTGTCATTAGGCTAGTTTTTCTAAAAATATAATATTAGGAATTAATAGATTAGGAGTGAAAAAAAATGGGGGAAACAAAACACCAAGGACCTATAAAGGCAACTAAAGCACTACAGCCTAAGCACTGGGTGAGTCCAATACCATTTGGTTTCGGAAAGGTGAAACCTCAACACTTTCGCGATACAATGAAGATCGCTTGGGATAATAAAGATAATCTTGGTTATGCAACACGTATTGTTACACAAGGGGTTTGTGATGGTTGTGCTTTAGGTGTGTCGGGTCTTTATGATCAAACACTTAAAGGACCTCATATGTGTACAACTAGATTAAATGTACTGCGTTTAAATACGATGCCTGCTTTAAAGGAAGAAATTGTTCACGCCGACATTGATGAATTACGCAAATATAGTAGTACAGAATTAAGAAAGCTTGGCCGTATACCATATCCATTAATCCGTCGTAAAGGGGAGAGAAAGTTCTCACGTCTTACTTGGGATGAAGCAATGGATATTATTGCAAACAAAATGAAGGAATTAGATCCAAAGCAATATGCTTTTTACTTAACATCTAGAGGAATCACAAACGAATCCTATTATGTGGCAGGGAAAGTTTCGAGATTCTTAGGTGCAAACAACATTGACAATGCTTCACGTATTTGTCACTCACCTAGTAAAACAGCACTAAAAAGATCAATTGGTGTGGGTGCTTCTACTGCTAATTATCAAGATTGGTTTGGTACAGATGTGCTACTATTCTGGGGAAGTGTTGCTTCTAATGCATCACCAGTTTCCACAAAATATATGCTAGAAGCAAAAAAACGAGGAACGAAAATCATCGTGGTTAATCCCTACGCAGAGCCTGCAATGGATGAATACTGGATTCCATCAAACATGGAATCAGCTTTATTTGGTACCAAAATTGCTGACGATTTCTATAAAGTTAACATTGGTGGAGATATTGCGTTCATGCATGGGATCATGAAGCACTGGTTTGAGATGGAAGAAAAACAGCATGGTTCGGCAATTAATCATGACTTTGTAAATAAGCATGTAAACGGATATGAAGAACTTAAAGCAACTGTTCAAGATCAAGAATGGGATGAAATTATTAAGTCATCAGGTATTTCTAGAGAAAGAATTGCAGAATTAGCCGAGCTGTTAGCAAAGAGTAAAAATGCTGTTTTTGCTTGGGCTCTTGGGTTAACTATGCACTCTTTTGCAACAGATAATATTTCTCAGGTGGCAAATCTTGCTTTATTACGTGGTTATTTAGGACGTAAAAACAGTGGGTTAATGCCTTTCCGTGGACACTCTTCTGTACAAGGTGCAGGGGAAATGGGGGCGGATCCATTTGTTCTTCCAGGTGGTGACTTTGAACCTAAAAATATCGAGCGAATGGAAAAGCTTTGGGGCTTTGAGATTGAGAAATGGCAAGGTGATATTGTTGGGGTTACACTTGAAAATATCATGTTACCAGAGGATAGTGAACGTAAAATTAAAATGTACTATCTTTCAGGTGGAAACTTCCTTGAAACAATGCCAGATCCGAATTTCGTTGAAGAGGCGTTGTCTGAACTAGATATTCGTGTACACCAAGATATTATTTTTAACACTTCTACACTTGTTGACGCAAAGGAAGCTGTTATTGTCCTTCCTGCTAAAACTCGTTACGAGCAAGAGGGTGGTGGTACCTCAACTTCAACTGAACGTATGGTTTACTTCTCACCTGAGATAGAAGGAAACAAAAATGAGATTAAAGAAGCGCGTGCGGAATGGAAGATATACATTGATCTTGCAAAGCGTGTGAAGCCAGAAACTGCTCATTTAGTAGATTTCAAAGATGCCCAAGAGATTCGTGATGAAATCGCAAAAGCAAATCCAAATTATGATGGAATTCAACACTTGAAAAAGCAAGGTGACGTATTCCAATGGGGTGGAGCATGGTTATGTGAAGGTGGCGTATGTCCTACTCCAGATGGTAAAGGGAACCTCATCGGGGTTGAAATTCCAGATCTAAATAAGAAAGATGGACAATTTGTTGTCACCTCACGTCGAGGTAAGCAGTTTAACTCGATGGTATATAAGGAAGTAGATCCATTTAATGGAGCAGGGCGTTATGATGTTCTTATGAACGCTGAAGATGCTCGTAACTTAAGTATTGCTGAAGGAGAAGGAATTGTTGTCTATAATGGGTTTGGCGTTTTCCAAGGAAAAGCTAAATTTGTAGATATCGCAAAAGGCAATCTTGAGGTGCATTTCCCTGAAGGAAACTTCCTACTACCAAGAGGGAGATATGAAAAATACGCAGGAATCCCAGATTATAATATTACAGTCACTGTAGAAAAAGCTGATCGCTACAATGCTCGAAAAGATTCACAATATCTCGAAAAGCGAATTGATGATTTAGAAGTAGATGCACCCGCTTAAGAATTACTAAGACAGGATATTTAATTCCTGTCTTTTTCTATGGAATCGTTTCTCTTCTAACTACGTATCTAACAGATTTTCAAGATAATTTACACTATGTAAAGGAATTTAGTAATAGAATTGCCGATTATTTTAATTAGTGGCACTGTTTGCTAATCTTACCTTCTATTTACTAATGTTATTATGTATGATCTCGTGTAAAATTGGTTTTGTAAGGAACGCTTAATATCCTGCATTGTTCGTGACCACATAAAAAAACTGAATAAATATAGATAGGAATGCCTACATTAATAACCCGATGTCATGCTCAATTCATTGACTTGAGAGTACGAGAAGGTTGTTTGCGGCAATCCACCTGAGGAAAGTTCAGGTTTTTCTATATCGGTTACGGCAATTTGGGACTTAGATAAGAACCCACTCTATAAGAGTGGGTTCTTTTATTTTGGCATATATATTAGCCTAGTAAGTTTTTCTATTCATGAGCCCTACGATACATATCAAATACATCTTCAGTGACAATCACTAATTTCCGTCTATGACTCATATTACCTACTGCTTCTCTAATTATTTTAGCCGTAGGTTCGTCCTCTGTCTTCACTCCACTTACGATAATTCTATCTCGATCCACCAACACTTGAACCTCCTGTTCAGGAAATGCTTGATTAATTTTTCCGCTTATTCGTTCCTGAAGCAATTCATCAGTGGAAATGACTTCATTCGGCTCGAACCTAGTAGGTGTTACGCCAGGTGAGAGAGGAGAAGTATGCTGAGATTGAGTGTTGGATGGCCCCATCATTAAAAGCTGACAGCCTGAAAGTAATGAAATAATAATAATTATGAGTATGAATAATATCTTTTTCATATCGACACCTCCTTTTATTATTGTGTCAAAAAGAAGAAAAGACATACGAATTATAAAATTGCCTATACTATGAATGATTCTTAAACCATCATTATGAAAGGAGATTATAATGAAGAAAAATGAAGAAGAGAAGCACATAAATGTTTCAGGTTCTTTTCAGGTTATTGATGAAGAACGACGAGAAGAATTAGAAGATGTTCAAAACAGATATGGACTTGATGAAGAATCGCTATATTATGCAAGACAATTTATGGAGGATTAAAAAAATGGGTAAGCCAATTGGCTTGCTTTTTTTGATACTGTAAGGTGATATTGATTGTTATTGTTTAAAAGATATAGAACATGATCATAGTTATTTCATGAGGTTGAAAAATTCTCCTTCGCCGGTACTAGCCATAATAAGAATTTCTAAAAATTTATGGAAATATGTAACCACCAAAGTGTTATGTTTCAATGTTCCATATTTTACATCCCTCTTTATGGTTGTTCTGAAGTTGGTTTTGTGTGAAAATATACTAATCAAATTGTCACTCGAGAGAGGGAACTGTAATTGAAAATTAATAAAAAAAACATACCCATTATATATATATTAATAGGAATAATCTGGATTTCTAGTACTGGTTTTGCACTTAAAAACTTGGATCTGTCTGTAGAATCTATTTTTCTACTTGAAAACTTTAAAGGTTTATTTTTTGTGTTGGTTACAGCTTTATTATTATCTAAATTGATAAAAAAAGAAAAAGATGTAAGAGAAATTACTGAAGAAAAAGAAAAACTTCAAATGTTAATAGATTGTATGCCAGATGCTGTCGTATTTAAAGATGGAGAAGGGAAATGGCAACAAGTAAACAAGTATTTACTTGAACTTTTCGAAATTGAAGATGTTGATTGGAAAGGTAAAACGGACGTAGAAATAGCAAAACATGCAGACTTTTATCACGATGCTTTACTATATTGCGTTGATTCAGATGAAGAAACTTGGAAAGCGGGTTCAATCACAAGGTGTTTAGAGTTTGTTCCAATGAAAAACGGGAAGTTCAAAACTTTTGATACGATTAAAATTCCTAGCTATTTTCCAGATGGAACTAGAAAAAGCCTAGTGGTAATAGGAAGAGATATTACTGATCTGAAAAATGCTGAAGAAATGCTTCGACAATCTGAAAAACTATCGGTAGTAGGAGAACTAGCAGCTGGTATTGCACATGAAATTAGGAATCCGTTAACTTCCATTAAAGGATTTCTACAATTGTCTAACGAAGGAACGATTAACCTTTCCGAATACGATGATTTTTTATTAGGCGAAATTGATAGAATAAGTGAGATTGTTACAGAATTGCTTTTGTTAGCAAAGCCTCAAAAAACAGATTTTGAAGTTTGTAATTTAAATTCCATTGTAGAAGAAGTAGCAACATTGATGAAATCGGAAGCATTGTATAAAGATGTTGAAATAAATGTTCATCTTTCAAAATCACCTTTCATAATGGGTCATTTTTCTCAATTAAAACAAGTTTTTATCAATATCTTAAAAAATGGAATGGATGCTATTGGAACAAAAGGAATAATTAATATCTCATTAATACAAGAGAATGAAGAATTCGTTGTTGTTAGTTTTGAGGACACAGGTTGTGGGATTAGCAAAGAAAGATTAAAAAGAATCGGAGAACCTTTCTACAGTGTTAAAGAAAAAGGGATTGGATTAGGTATGACTGTTAGCTTTAGAATTGTTGAAGCTCACAAAGGCAAAATTAACATTCAAAGCGAAGTAAATAAAGGAACAACCGTTGCTGTTATGCTACCTATAGAAAAGCACATAACATAAAGATTAACGGGTTCGGTTGAGGTAGAAATTATATCTCACATCTTAACTCTATGAAAAACAAAAAGGTTTTAATAAAAACTTCACAGTATAATAGCTATCTGATTCAGTAAAAGTAGTGTAAAACGAGTAAATTTATAAACCGTAACGGTTGTATATCCGTTACGGTTTATAACTTAGAATCTCCATATGAATTCATTTAAAGATTGTTTAGTTTTCTTATGTATCCTCGGTATTCTCCTTTAATGTTAAGATTTTTCTTTTCCTCAGTTAATCGCAACTTTCTCACTAAAGCTTTTTCTTTCTTTATTGCAAAAGGCCAACTACATTTTTCTTCAAATAAAGAGTCATTAGCACCCATACGAAGTTGTTTTTAGAACTGAAGATCACCTTAAGTACATAGTGATTTGAAAAACATTTATTTCGCATTGCGAAATAAATCAGTGTGGATTACAATAAAGTAAACTAAATATAGAATGGAAGCGTAACAGAATGAAAAAACATGTATTTCTATATATGAAGGCACTATCTGACTTTGGAACCTTCATGGATATGATTGTATTAAACGTTGTGATTTATACGGCAACAGGAAGTGCTGCCTGGCTTGCCGCTACATTAGCCGCGAGAACATTAGGTGGTGTGATTGCTAGTTTATTCTCAGGGGTAGTGGCTGACCGTCTAGATAGAAGAAAGGTAATGATATGGGCTGATATTCTCAGAGGAATTATTATTCTGCTATTAATCCCATTTCCAACTCCTACTGTTATTATCATTGGTTCATTCTTGATTGGATTTATTAGTAGCTTTTTCCATGTTAGCTTTAGTGCTGAAATTCCACAGATGTTTGGAGAGGATAAGGTACTTGAAACTAATTCCTTAATCTCAAGATTAACCTCAATAAGTTTAGTACTCGGTTTTATTGGTGCAGGTCTTATTACAGATATTCTCGGCTATAAGGTTACGCTTATGATTGATGCAACAACCTATATATTGTCCGCAGTTGTATTAATGAAACTAAGATGGGATTCAGCTTTTCGTAAGACGGAGGAATTGGCATCAGGTGTTAAACAAAAACTATTAAGCGTTGTAAAAGATATTAAAGAGGTCTATTTGTATCTAAAGCTATTGCCAGTTTTATTAATGTTCAATTTTGTCTTTCTCATCGGTGCGTTTGCAGGAAGTTCACATAACCTTGGAATTCCATTACTAGCCGAGCAAGTTGATCCACTGCGTCAGAGTTTTTATTATGGAATGATTTGGGGAGTATGGGGAATTGGGTCTGTTCTAGCAACCTATACCCTACCAAGATTAAAATGGTTAAAAGATGATAAATTGTTCACAACGGCTTATTTATCTGCTATTTTAATGTCTACTGGATTTATTCTATTTCTATCTAGTGAAACAATCGTCATTATATTGTCCATTGCATTTCTAACAGGGATTTTTGATGCAGCCTATACAACCTTGTATTCTACGATTCTCCAGAAAACTGATAACCATATTCGGGGAAGAATCTTTGGAGTTGGTATGCTTCTTAAATCACTAGGCTTCGCATTAGGTTTTATCGTTGCACCAATTATAATGGATATCGTCTCAATGAAAAATATGGTATGGATTCTACACGGAACTTTTATAAGTGCTAGCGTAACTGCTTTGATTGTAACATTGGTCTGGAAATCAAAACAAAAAAATATGGCTGCGGTCAAAACTATTTAGAAAGATTCCCATATGGGAGTCTTTTTTTATTAGTTTTAATCAGGTTATATAAGGAGACGATGAATGATAAGAACAATTGGAAGAGGGAGAGAAATATGACAAACTTAGTGAAAATGAATGGATTTCCACTTACTCAATATATTAACTTTCGATTAAACCCACTAAAGTGGTTGTATGAAACCCAAAAACAGGGAGAAATAGTTACAATAAATCCAAAGCATCCTCGACCGTCCTATGTAATCTATGACCCTACAGCAATCAAAGAGATTTTAACAACAAAGGATGCTTATTTTGAAAAAGGAAACTCTTCAAGAGTATTTAAGCGTTCACTAGGAAATGGTTTACTAACGAGTGAAGGAGATGAGCACCGGGTACAGCGAAAAATGTTACAGCCTGCCTTTCATAAAAAGAAAATTATAGGTTATTCGGAAATTATTACACGATACTCCTTGGATATGTTAAAAACCTGGAAGAGGGGGGAAGAAAGAAGAATTGATCAGGATATGATGAATTTAACCTTGCGGATTATTATGAAGACGATGTTTGGAAAAGATGAACTTGAACATTCTGAGACCGTTACAAATGCAGTGAATATCATTATTGAAAAAGCGGCTCAGTCATTGTTCTTGCCTTTTCCTATTCTTGACCGTATACCATCGGCTCAGAATCGCCGCTATCAAGAGGCAATGAATAGGATGGATCACTTAACAAAAGATGTTATTGATACAGAAGCACACAGTAATAAGGAACGGGAGCATCTACTAGCATTATTACTTACGACGAAATATGAGGATGGATCCTCATTATCGGAAAAAGAAATTAAGGATCAAGTGATCACTTTCTTAATTGCGGGACATGAAACAACCGCAAATGTTTTATCTTGGATTTGGTATCTGTTAAGTCAACATCCAAAAGTGGAAAGGCGATTTCATGAGGAACTCGATCATGTATTAATGGGAAAGCCTCCTACCTTTGATCATGTTTCCCAACTTACTTATACAACTCAAATTTTTCATGAAGCTTTACGTCTTTATCCTGCAGCTTGGATTATTCTCCGTGAAGCAAAGAATGAGGTACAAATAGCTGGGTACACATTTACAAAGGGTTCGACCTTTCTAATTAGCCCCTATGCAATTCACCGACATCCCGCCTACTATGAGGAGCCGGAAAGGTTTAATCCAGATCGATTTGATCCAAAAAACTTAACTTCAATTCCTAACTATGCATATATACCTTTTGGAGCAGGTTCAAGAGGTTGTATTGGGAGTCAATTTGCCTTAATGGAGTCAGTATTGATCATGGCCTCAATCGGTCAATATTATAGGCTAACACTTTCACAATCGAATAAGACAGTAAGGCCGGAACCACTTTTGTCGTTACGAATCAAAAATGGAATTAAAATGAACATTTTAGATCGAACTTAACCATTTACATATTTTTCTCTCTTCCCACACATTCTAATTTCACAGGCAGATAAGGGGGATAAAACAATGAAAAAGACGATTATTTCTTTTCTTGTCATGTTATTCCTAGTTACGTTACCAATCGGTACGTCAACCAATCATAAAGTAGAGGCTATATGGTTTCAATCACCACAGCTTGAGGTTCATTTTATAAATGTTGGTCAAGGTGATGGGGTGTTGGTGATCATGCCAAACGGAAAGAAAATGTTGGTTGATGGTGGACCAAGAGAGAGTGGTATTAGGATAGTCGATTATCTTAAAAAACATAGTATTGATGAGCTTGATTTAGTCGTTTCAACTCATCCAGACGCTGATCATATAGGCGGATTAATACATGTTCTTCAAAATATTAAAGTAAAACAGGTGCTTGATAGCGGAAAACTTCATACAACAGAAACGTACCGAGAATATTTGCAAATTGTTAGAAGAAATCAAATACCCATGGAGATTGCTAAAATTGGTCAATCTGTCGAGCTTGATCAGAGAGTGGATGTTACGATCTTAAACAGTCATAATGCTGATGAAGAAAACAATGAAGCGTCAATCGTCATGAAGATCACCTTAGGTAAGGTTGATTACTTATTAGCAGCAGATGCAGAAGGGGATTCTGAGAAAGAAATGCTTGCTAGGCAGGACTTAGAAGCTGAGATCATGAAAGTGGCACACCATGGCTCAGTAACTTCAACATCTGAAGAATTCTTAAACAAAGTAGATCCTAAAATCGCCATTTTATCATTTGGAGCAGAAAATCCTTATGGACATCCTCATAAGGAAGTAGTACAACGCTTAAAGGAACACGATATTAAGATATATTCAACAAGTGAGTATGAATCTCTAGTGGTTAAAACAAATGGAAGATCTTATAAAATTTATTCGAAAATCGACGAAGTTGGACAGCTAAAGGCAGCACATCCAAAGCAATATGTTGGCAACTTAGCAATCGTTGAATTAGATCTAAAAAAGGAAAAAATCATGATTAAGAACAATCGAGATCATGATGTACTGATGATGGGATGGAAAATTATAAGTGAGGTTGGAAATCAAGTTTTTCAATTCCCACCAGACTATGTATTAAAAGCTGGTGACACAGTAACTGTCTATTCTACTGATAAAAAATTGCCTCATCATAGTGATGTTCTTTGGTGGTTAGAGGAAACAAATATTTGGAATGATGTTGGGGATCGTGCTCTACTTTTCACACCAAATGGTGGTCTCGCTGATTATGAAGGCAAAAAAAGCAGTTAGAAAATGGAGGTCCTTCTTCAAACTGAAGTAGACCTCCATAACTTAGAACATCTCTGGCAATTAAGCCCATGCAGCTCCAACAATAATTAACAAGATAAACAATACAACGATTAACACAAAGCTGTTTCCAGCACCGTAACCTGCTACAGGAGCACTATAACCATATCCGCAACCGTACATTAATCATTCACCTCCAGTCAGTTCTACTACAACTTATGTAAGTAAGGTGAAAGCTGACAGGGCAAAAACCTAGTGGAAATACATATTTAATAAATCGTGACAGTAGCCCAATCGCCTCTGGTCCTTCTACATAGGATAAGGAGAATCACTGAATTGGAGGTGACGTAAATGAGTGGTGTAGGTGGATACGGTGCAGGCTTTGCACTAATCGTTGTCCTATTTATCCTATTAATCGTTGTAGGTGCTGGTGGTTATGTTGGCGGTGCTGGTTACGGTGGTTACGGATACTAATAGATGTTAAATAAAAAGAGAAATCCTTATACAAGGGATTTCTCTTTTTAGGTTTAGATTTATCTTGCTTGTCTGTTTCTTAGTTATTTAACAAAACTTAGTGCTTTTTTTGGTCAAATAATCTGCTTCACCCAAGGTCTCGTTTCTAATGATTTATATGATTCTGACCAGTAAATTCATTAAATAATTCAGCTATATAACCCGCTTCATCTTCTTTAAAATAGAAGATCATTTCATCCTCTATATCTTCTTCATCGTGTTTCATAATAGTATGACGATATAGGACGCCATCTCCGGTTTCTATATCTCTACCTAAACGTAAATGGATACTATACTGATCTCGTTCTTCATCTTCAATATGAAGATGTTTATCATTAGAAATCCACTCAATCGTTTCCTTCAACTCATCTAGATCGTCGCCTACAAACTCACTAGACTGAAACTCCTGGTCATCAGAGATTTCTTCATATAGATGGTTTCCTAATTCATCTAAATCTTCTTCAAGCAACTCATCCTCATCAATATCACCTATGTACTCATGAAAGGTTGCATGAACATAGCCTAATATCTCATCTGCGTCCCTAAACAGGACCTTTGACTGGATATCAAGTTCTTCATGATAATAGAACGAGAAAAATTCTTGATTAGTTGGATCAAAGCTAATGATACAAAAGTCTTCTACATCATCAACAGTTTGTATAGAGAAGATGTATTCAGGATTGTAGGTAGTCGTATTGGTATCGAAAAGTATTTCGAACTCATCAAACGACTCACATAGGTCAGGTAAACTAATTCGAACTGCATTCTCCATGCGATGGAACCATTCTAAACTCATGAAAAACCCTCCTTATAATTTTAATCTTTATCATTATTCCCATCTTGGTCATAAGAAATAATAAAAAAGTAAAATAAAACTAGAGTAATGTTTTTTAATATTTTAAAATTTATGAAAATGTTATAATTTAAGTTAATACATAGTTGGAAAAGGGAGACGATATGAGCATGAAAAATTTAAAAGACGAGCTGTTAAAGGATTATGATATGTCTTTAAATTATAATGGAGTCAATGGTGAAAGACTGGCAGAAAGACTAGATCAGATTTCACGAATAGGATTAACCACTGATTTTGGTTCAAGTCGTCTTGGGTTATCTGATGGAGAGAAGCAAGCAAAAGCTCTTGTGAAGAACTGGATGTTGGAAGCTGGACTTGAGGTTGTTGAAGATGGTGCTGGAAACGTTTTTGGCAAATTAGCAGGTACACTGGATTATCAAACAATAATGTCTGGCTCGCATGTTGACAGTGTACCTAATGGTGGTCATTTTGATGGTCCTCTCGGTGTGTTGTCTGCGCTAGAAGTTGTAGAAGCTTGGAAGGATACTAATGTTAAACCAAGTAAAAGCTTTGAAGTGGCAATTTTCACAGATGAAGAAGGTGCCAGATTTAATGGAGGTTTTACAGGTAGTGGAGCTGTAACGGGTCAATTAGACTATGATTCGCAATTTAAAAGGACAGATGGCGATGGGAAAACATTTGAACAAGTTCTAGAAGAGTATGGAAGCAACGCTGTTCATTTCAAACAAGCTAAGCGTGACTTCTCTGATGTGGAATTATTTGTAGAGGTTCATATTGAACAAGGAAAACGTCTCGAGAAAGCAAATCTTCCAGTTGGGATTGTATCTGGTATAGCGGGGCCTTCCTGGATGGAGTTAAATTTTTATGGTGAGGCTGGTCATGCCGGGAATACCCCAATGGACGATCGTAAGGATGCTTTGGTGGCTGCTAGTGAATTTATTTATAAAGTTGAAGCTCTTCCGGGAAAAGTTAGCCCAACTGCTGTTGCAACAGTGGGTAAGCTGCAAGTAAAGCCAAATGGAGTAAATGTAATTCCTGGGCAAGTAACTTTATACGTAGACATTCGTGATATTCATGAAGAAACTCGTGATCAGCTCATTCAATTAGTCTCTGATACTGCAAATGAAATTGCAATTAAGCATAAACTTAAAGTGACAATCGATGAAATGCTTAGAATTAAACCCGTACCAATCAAAAAAGAATTACATCTAAAGTTAGAGGAAACCTTTAAAACTAATAATGTTGAACCCCTGTATGTACCAAGCGGTGCTGGTCATGATGCGATGATAGTAGGAAACCTAGTTCCTGCTGCAATGATATTTGTTCGAAGCAAGAATGGAATTAGTCATAACCCTAAAGAATGGTCTTCTTTAAATGATTGTGTTAGGGGTGTTCATGTACTAAAGGGATTTGTAGAGAGTTTAATGGAAAAGTAGTGGTGAAGGCTCTATCTAAAAGATAGAGCTTTTTTTATGCAGGAAAAAGCTTTATTTTTTGTCTATGCCTAAAATTCAAGAGTGCCTATGAAGGAGTACCGTTAAAGTTAAGTATTGTCATGTCTCCAAGGGAACTGGATAGTCACCCAGCATTTAGGGAATAAGAATACTATTCAAACCAAATGTGGGGATTTGTGCGATGCGGAAATTTATAAAACCAAAGGCAATCAATCAAGGTAAAGAAGAACCAGAAAGAGAACAAGAACAAAAGGATATACCAGTAAACGATCAGCTTAGTCAAAATATAGAAGTACTTAAACAGAAATTCGATAAATGCTCAGATGTTGTCTTTCGTCCTTTGAAGGTTGGAAATAACAATGGATATATCATTTTTATAGACGGATTAATTGATAAGGTTAGCATTGAACTACATGCTATACATCAATTACTTTCGGAAGTTACATTGGATTCTCTTACAGCAGAGTATTTAGAACAAAATATAATGTCCGTTAATCAGGTTGTTGAATCCGAAGAGTTAGGAAATTTAGTTGATCATATTTTAATGGGAAAAACAGTATTGTTGGTAGATCAACTTAATAAGGCCTTAGTACTAGATGCTAAAGGCGGTGTAAGAAGAACGGTTTCGGAGCCAGAAACGGAAGCTTCTGTAAGAGGTCCCCGTGAAGGTTTTACTGAGAATCTAGGTGTAAACACTGCTCTTGTAAGACAGAAGCTACACTCATCAAATTTAAAATTAGTTTCTAGAGAAATTGGGACTCAAACTAAAACATCAGTGATTATGATGTACATGGAAAATTTAGCTCCCCCCGAATTAATAGAAGAAGTATTAAGTCGATTAGACAGAATCGAAATTGATGGAGTTTTAGAAAGCGGGTATATTGAAGAACTGATTGAGGATAGTCCGTGGAGTTTTTTTCAGCAAATTCAAAATACAGAACGTCCAGATACGGTAGTTGCTAATCTATTAGAGGGACGAGTCTCCATTCTAGTAAACGGAACACCATTTGCACTCATCCTACCAGCTACCTTCTGGCAGTTCATCCAAGCTAGTGAAGATTATTATCAACGCTATCATATTTCGATATTTTTAAGACTTTTACGGGTTATACTGTTGTTTTTAGCACTATTATTACCAGCGTTCTATATCGCTGTTACAACCTATCATCAAGAGATGATTCCAACTAATTTACTTTTTAGTATTGCATCGAGCAGGGAGGCCATTCCATTTCCCGCTTTTGTGGAGGCGATGATTATGGAAATTGCCTTTGAAGCTCTTCGTGAGGCGGGGATCAGACTTCCGAAGGTAATCGGCCAAGCTGTCAGTATTTTAGGTGCATTAGTAATTGGGCAAGCGGCTGTAGAAGCAGGAATTGTGTCTGCTCCAATGGTTATTGTTGTATCGTTAACAGGGATCGCTTCCTTTACCATTCCAAGATTTAATATGGCAATCTCGATTCGTTTATTACGATTTCCAATGATGATTTTGGCAGGCTTGTTTGGTTTATTTGGAATCGTCATAGGTTCAATTATCTTATTGACGCATCTATGTAACTTGAGATCATTCGGTGTTCCGTTTTTTAGTCCACTTGGTCCTTTAAAATGGAGTGAGTTAAAGGATGTTTTTGTAAGAGTACCATGGTGGGATATGGAAAATCGACCTGGAGATTTTACAAAGGAAAATGTAACAAGAGAGGGAAACAATCTAAAACCTTCTCCAGATTCTAACTAGAATCATACAGAACGGAGTGAGGAAAATGTGTAAGATATTTATGCTTTTTCTTTGTGTATTAGTATTGAGTGGTTGTTGGGACCGAAGTGAAGTAAATGATGTTGCATTTGTCATTGCTACTGGTTTTGACAAGGTTGAGGAAAATAAATTCCAAGTATCTGTTCAGGTCCCATTACCAGGTGCTATGGGTGATGGTGCAAGTGGAGGAGGGGGTGGTACTAGTGGTGGCCCTTATTACGTTGATTCCGGTATAGGACGTAATGTACGAGAAAGTAATGATGATCTTCAGAAAAGAATGTCTAGAGAATTATATTTTGGACATCGCCGAGTACTTGTGTTTGGCGAGAAGATGGCAAGAGGTGGGTTTCAAAAATCATTAGAAGTTGTGTTAGAGCAACCACAATCTCGTCTTTCTTCATATGTTCTGCTAACCGATGGTGAAGCATTGAAGATATTAAATGGAACACCACATTTAGAACAATTGCCAGCTGAAGCTATTAGAGAAATGGCCAAAAGTATGAATGCTATTACAGTAAAAGATGTATTAAACGATCTCGAAAGACATGGTAAAGATCCTGTAATCCCGAAGGTAGATGTAGTAGAAACACAAAATGGAGATTCAAAGGATAAGAAAGATGAGTTTAAACTAAATGGTTTTGGTATTTTAAAACATGATCATTTGAAGTTTTTCACCAACAAACAAGAAACTTCAGGGGCAATGTGGCTGTTAGAAAAATTTCCTGGTAGTAACTATACCTTTTCACTTGGTGAAAAGGACGAAATAAATGTTTATATTAATAATCAACGGACGCAAATAAACAGTAAAGTTATAGATGGAATGCCGACTTTCACTATTAATATAAAAGTAAATGCTCACACTGTTCAAAACGAGCCCAAATTAGATTTGGAAAAACAAGAAGAATATAAGCTTGCAACAGGTAAGATGGAGGAGCAAATAAAAGCAGAAGTAACGGAGATTTTAGAACACTCCACTTCAGAAGGAATTGATATGGCCGGATTAGGGTGGCACTTATTTCGTCATGAAATTTTCCTTTGGGAAGAAAAATGGAAGGATAATTGGGAGAAATTACTTCCAGATTTAAAGATTGATGTTAAGGTTAATGCTGAAATTGAGAGAACCATAAATTCAGGAATAAATATAAAGGAATGATCTATCGATGATTGGAATGCTTGGAATCACGATCTCTTTACTCATTTTCTTAATAAGTCAGCATAAAAGCTTACAAAAGGAAAAGGGTGATAAAATTAAAGTATACCTACTATCAGCTTTAACAATATCTTCATCTCTTTTTTTTATACTTCCTTATTCACCAAGTATCATGACCGATCATATCAATAGATTTTTCAGGACAATAACCGAAATGGTGGTATTAGGATGAAAAAAGAAGTTATATCTCCATTTCAATTAGCGATATTAATAGCGAATTTACTACTAACCGCAACGTTAACAACACTACCGCAAATACTTACTCAAGTTGCAGAACGTAATGCATGGGTAGCTCCATTAGTAGTCTTTCCTATCATAATAGGTATGTTATGGTTAGGAATAGGAAAGGGACATGATGTTCGTAAAGTAATGGAAGAAGATCAATCTTTTTTACCAAAAAGTTTTTATATAGTTCTTTTTCTGTTTTTAGTAATGCTTTATATAAAAGACTTGAGAGCTTTTGTGGATTTTATTTCAGCAACATTGCTTCCTACTACACCTATAGAGGTTATCACGATCATGCTATCCTTAACACTTTTGTATATCACATTTTCGGGACTAGAGGTAATTGCAAGAATTACCGTGATACAATTTGTTGTGTTTGCAAGCATTGTGCTGTCTTCACCTTTACTCTTATTAAATGAAATTGATTTAACAAATTTTGCTCCACTTGTTGGACCTGGAATTGCTAAAAATATAAGTGGTTCATCTTTCTTCTTGTTTCCGTGGATGGGGGAGGTAGTCTTAATCTTTTTATTACTATCCAATCTCTCGACGAACAAGAAGGTTCTTAAAACAACGATGGTCGGTACTTTTCTTGGATTTTTCCTTCTATTGCTTTTAATAATCATGGATATTGCTGTGTTAGGTAGTGATATCGTATCGATGACAACGTATCCTAATTTTATCATGATTCAAGAAATCAATTTAACTGATTTTTTAGATCGTCTTGACCTCGTTATTGTTACAGTATGGATGCCTTGTTTAATTGCAAAGATTGCATTAACTTCATATTGTATTCATCAATTATTATTTAAATTGAATATAGCTAAAACAAATGCCCCATTTGTACCTATTATTTTATTATTAGGTGTTTTATCCATTATTTTATTTGGAAGTAATACCGATCACTTAAAGTTTTCTTATTATACATGGACAATCATTGGTGCCTTCCTTGAATTTACTATCTTTGGTCTATACTTCGCTATTAGAAAGAAGAGAAAAAAACAAATTAAGCAAGAACAGTCTATGTAAAAAGGCCGACAGAAATCATTACTGTGGGCCTTTAAGTGTATTCAAATATATGATATTTTGCCTTTAATTCTTAACTCTTTACCACTAACTGAACTACCTTCTCTCCAATTGAACGAATCAACTCAGGAGGCATCGGGAAATTTAGAGCTGCTGGGTCACTAGAAACAGCTGCAACGGTTTTCTCAAAATCCTCATGTGAGATATTGTAGCTACTAAAGTCGCTTGGTAGCCCCACCTTGTATTGGAGTGTCTTTATTTTCTCAACAATCTTTGCTAATAAAGCTTCAGAATCATCGTTGGCATCTCCAACTGATAAGGCTTGTGCAAGCTCTTTGACCTTTGGAAGATAGAGCATTGGAATGCTTTCAATCACAACAGGTAAAAAGACTGCATTTGCTAAGCCATGCGGAATTCTGAATAGAGCTCCGTAAGCATGTGCTAGATTATGAACAGGAATAGCATTTAGTGCAAAACTAAAAGCTGTAATACCCATTAAACTTGCTTGAAGCATTTCCATTCTAGCTTCTATATTTTTACCACACTCAACGGCAGTTGTTAAATGTTTGTCAATCACTCGGATTGCATGTAGAGCATATGCATCGGTTAAGGCAGTTGCTGTAGGGGAAGCCAACGCCTCGATTGCGTGAGTTAAAGCATCGAATCCTGTAAAAGCTGTGATAGAAGGCGGCAATGTAACAGTAAGGTCCGGATCTAAGACGGCAATATCAGAAGACAAAAAAGGATTAATAATATTTGTTTTTATTTTCAATGCTTCGTTAAAAATAACAGCAATTGGTGAAACCTCAGATCCAGTTCCAGCTGTTGTAGGAACGGAAATATGAGGAATCGGTATATAAGTTGCCTGAGGAAAAGATTCATATAAGAATCCACCTGGAATAGCTTCTCTTATATCTGTTAAGTTTTTATGGAGTGCATATTTGACACCTTTTACAGTATCTAGTACACTTCCACCACCAACGGCTAGCAGGGCATCTCCACCAACTTCTCTTACATAACGTGCTGCTTCATTTACCTTTAACCCTTCCGCATCTTGGGGAATATCTAAGAAGGTACCAACAAGCTCTGGTCCAACACCGTGTGAAGTTAAATGAAAGATTTGTGAAACCTTTTCTACAATACCCGCATTCTCTAATCCGCGGTCACTAAATAATACGACTCTTTTTGCTCCTAAGCCTCTAAATAAATCAGGTAACATTGCCCTTGTGTTGCTACCAGCATAAATGGCTGTTCGTAAATTAAATTGAGAGAGTGTTGAAGTTAACATGAAATCACCTCATGAATTTTATTTTATAATTTACTGTTTATTCAGATTGAGAGAATAATAATTGATACCAGCTTCTTCTTTCAAGCTGTGGAACCATAGATGTATGAACATGCTTAAGCTGTGTATAAGCATCTAATGAATACTTACCCATTTCACGACCGATTCCACTTTGTTTATATCCTCCAAACGGAGCATCGTTACGAAGCATATGCCAATCATTGATCCATACAACCCCAGCTCTAAGTTTTCTTGTTACTTCATAAGCCTTATTAACATCTCTCGTCCATACCCCAGCCGCTAATCCAAAAATGGTATCATTCGCTAATTGAATCGCTTCTTCTACTGATGAATAACGAATAACAGAAAGAACTGGGCCAAAGATCTCTTCCTGTGCAATTTTCATATCATTTGTTACGTTTGTAAAGATAGTCGGCTCGATGAAGTAGCCTCCTTCACAGCCTGGTACCGTAACTTCATTACCACCACATACTAGGGTGGCACCTTCTTGCTTTCCGGCCTCAATGTACGATAGAATCGTATCTCTTTGTTGCTTTGAAATGACTGGGCCCATATCAGTTTCTGGTGAAAGAGGGTGTCCTAACTTTACTTTCTTTGACCAAGCCACTAATCTCTCTACCACTTCATCATATATACCGTCTGGGACAAATAGTCTTGTACCAGATTCACAAAGTTGACCAGAGTGTAAGAATACCCCGAAAAGACTACCAGGAATAGCTATGTCTAAATCAGCATCCTCCAGTAAAATATTTGGAGACTTTCCACCTAACTCAAGTGTTGTATTTTTAATCGTCTCTGCAGCTAGCCCCATTATTCTTCTTCCGACCTCAGTCGAACCAGTAAAGGCGACCTTATCCACATCCGGATGACTTGCTAGATATTCTCCCACTTCCTTACCAGATCCAGGTACGACATTAATAACCCCTGGTGGAACAACCGCAGAAATAATTTCAGCTAGCTTCAGAGTAGTTAGAGGTGTATAGCTTGCTGGCTTAAGTACTATAGTGTTTCCTGTCGCTAATGCAGGTGCAATCTTCCAGCAGGCAATTAGCATTGGCATATTCCATGGAGTTATTGCAGCACAAACTCCAATGGGCTCTCTCCAAACAAAATTATGAGATGGACCTGGAAACGGAGGAACGGGAAGTGTTTCTGAAAAAGGGTATTCGACGACAAACTTAGCCATTTGTTGAAATAAATCTGCCATTTGAAGGATGTCATTAGATGAGATGCGACGTAAAGTTCCACCGGAGCTCATTACCTCTAAATAAACAAGTTCTTCAGCATGAGCAACAATTTGATAAGAGATATTATTAAGTACTTGTGCACGCTCCTTTGGCTTCATTTCACGCCAAGAATCATTATTGAAGGCGGCCCTTGCCGCCTGAACAGCTTGGTCAACATCTGACCTTGTTCCTTTAGAAACCTTTGCAAATACTTCCCCAGTTGCAGGGCTCACAACATCAAAAGTTTCCCCGCTCGATGCTGCTGTCCACTGCCCATTAATGAATAATGGAAATGTTTTTAATTCAACATTCGTTGTCATATTTTCTCCTCCTTAAAGTTACACCTATATAAGGTTGATTAACCAAATATACTATTTGAAAATTAAGAACGAACACAGTAAAATGGTAATGTAAGTGCTTACATAAATCATAAGGAAACAATCAATCTTTTCATATCGCTGAAAATGTAGGGGAGGGTTTTGTCGAATGTTACAAAAGGAAGCTCATCAATACCTAGAAACACTAAGAGTTTTTAAAGATCCTGTCCAAAAAATTGAAGGGATCTTGGAAGGCTGTACAAGATTTTTTCCTTTTAAAAGAGCTTCAATCTTTACATACTCACCGTTAAATCATTCTGGTGAAGGGATTCTCCAAATTGATAACGGTTGTTTTCATCCCATGAATACAATCAAAGAAGATGTAAGAACGATACCACCTCTGTACTTCTCCATAATGAATAAGAAACCAATATTCTTGAATATTGACCCAACCGGTAAGAATTTTCCGCTAAAATACATAACTCGTTTTCAGCTAACCTCTATGTTAATTATTCCTGTTTGTTTTAATCATGCTGTAATTGGATCTGTATTCTTAGATCATTTTAAAGAAAATGAGAATTTTGATTCATATGATTCGGTTTCTCTGTATCATTATTTTAAACTTGCAGCTGGAATAGTTTCTTTACAATCCCAACAGCAAACCCTTTTAAGCAAACGTGAGCTAGAAGTATTACAAAGACTTTCCTATGGGTATAGCATGAAGGAGATGGCAGACGACATGGGAATAAGCGAGTTTACTGTAAGGGATTATTTAACTGCTGTGAACCGCAAGCTTGGTACGAAGCATCGTGCAGAAGCAGTTGGGGTTGCGCTAAGGGCCGGAATTATTACATAAGTTTCTTAATTTACTATTGTTATAGAAACTAAGCAAATAAATGTGATTACAATTATGTTCATGTTAGACTTGGGTACAATATGCATAATACAAGTTAATATACGGAGGAAGCTACAAATGACCTTGAAAATAAGAGTCTACTCAGATTATGTTTGACCGTTCTGTTTGATAGCGGAGGTTCCGCTTCTAGAGGCAATCAAAGGAAAAGATGTTGAAGTAGAGTGGATGCCATACGAATTAAGACCATTTCCGGCAGAAACATTAAAACCAGAAGGCGAATATCTGCAAAGCGCATGGGAAAATAGCGTTTACCCAATGGCAGATCATTATGGTATAAAAATGGTGCTACCAAAGGTATCCCCACAACCATATACACACCTAGCATTTGAAGGGTATCAATTTGCTAAAGAGCAAGGAAAGGCAAATGACTACAATCATAGAATGTTTATTGCCTTTTTCCAAGATGAGCTTGATATAGGTGATATTGACGTACTGACTAAGCTAGCAGGAGAAGTTGGGTTAAATCAAAATGAATACCGGAAAGCTTTAGAGACTAGAAAATATAAAGAAACCCATCAGAAAGCATTGAAACACGCTTATCATGAGGCGGATATCCAAGCAGTACCGACTTTTATCATCGGTGAGACGATAGTTCAAGGAGCCCGTCCAAAAGAAACATTAGAAAAAATCATTTCTAATGAATTAATGAAGCAGCCCATTGTCCATTTAAACCTAAACGGAACTGTTTGCGGACCTGATTGTTGTGATTAAAACATCAACCTCTTCTAACGGAAGGGGTTTTTGTTATTTATATAAATTAAATACAATAAAAAATTGATAAATTCCCAGTATAACCTCCTAATAGGTAATCTTTCCCGAGGTAAAGTATGTTGTGTACCTTGAATTGAGTAAATCTTGAACTAATTGTTTAAAGCTCTATGGAAATTGTATGCAACTCTAAATTAATTGCGTGAAAAAGGACCTGAATTGCGTGACAATATGAAATGATTGCGTAAATCACTATAAACTCGAGTTGAAAGCTGAAACCATCAAAAAAACTACGTTTATAAATTCAATAAGAATTGATTTAGTATTAAATCAAATACATATAGATGATAGAATATACTAAACATACACACGTAAAGGGTGAGGGGATATGAGTCAACCAGTTGCCGTTGTCACTGGCTCTTCAAGTGGATTTGGACTATTAACTTGCTTAACATTTGCACGTGCAGGCTACAGGGTTATAGCTACAATGAGAAATATTGAAAAGAGTGAACATTTATTAAGAATTGCTAAACAAGATGGTGTGGATTCATTGATACATGTTGAGGAATTAGATGTAACGTCAGACAGTTCAATAGAAAAGTTCCAAATGTTAATGCAGCAAACAGAAAGAATCGATGTACTCGTAAATAATGCAGGTTATGCGGGGGCAGGCTTTGTAGAAGAAATACCAGTAGAAGAGTATCGAAAGCAATTTGAAACAAATGTATTTGGGGTGATCTCTGTCACCCAATCCATTCTACCAATGATGCGTAAACAAGGGAGTGGTAAAATAATTAATGTTAGCAGTATTAGTGGCAGAATTGGATTTCCAGGTTTATCTCCTTACATAGCATCCAAACATGCCCTTGAAGGCTGGAGTGAATCATTAAGATTAGAAATGAAACCATTTGGAATTGACGTTGTTCTTATTGAACCAGGTTCATATCAAACCAATATTTGGTCGACAGGAAAAAGTGTCACAGAGAAATCACTTCTTCCTAACTCACCATATTATGGAACAATGAAGAAAATTGAGGATCATTTAAACAAGGAACAGTCTACATATGGAAATCCTCAGGATGTCGCAAGCTTAATTCTTAATGTGGTCAAACAAAAAGATCCCCCTTTACGTATTCCAATTGGAAAAGGAGTTAAAATGACCATTGCTTTAAAGCAAATTCTCCCCTGGCATTATTGGGAAAGAATGTTTTTAAAAAAGCTTAAATAGGTTATGTTATAAAGAATAAGGTAGTTCACTTGTTATTTTTTAGTAAAATCGGGTAGAGTAAAAAGGTGAACTAAATATATGAAGGAGTGTTTGTTTATGGCTAAGACGTTTGATGCATTGCCAGAAACGTTAATTGAAACTTTAAAAAAGGAAGTAATCGTCTCACTTATTACGGTTAATTCTGACCATAATCCTGAAGTAAGTGCAGTGTCTTGGGTACTTCCAAGTAATGATGGAAAAAAAGTAGGGATTGCTGTTGGGCATAAAGGTTCAAGTATGGCTAACATACAGAAAAATCCAAATGTAACACTAGGATTTTTCGCTGATGAAAGTTATTACTCTATACAAGGATCAGCTTCTGTTTCAGAAATCATTGAAAAGACGATGAAATATCGCGTTATAACAGTTGATGTAAAAGAAGTTGAGGATGTTATATTTTATGGTGGTAAGGTCACTCAACAGCCTACATATGAGAAAACATACGAGGCAGAGCTTGCTGAGAAGTTGGATAGTGAGGTTCATGAACTTCTAGTAGAATACTTAAAGTAAAAAGAAGGTGGACTCCCACCTTCTTTTTAATGCTTGTAAAGATCAAGCCGGATCTTAGAGTCTTGAACTTTTTCTTCAAATTCTTCGTCCTGGGCAGACTCATGGTTTATCGCTGAATTTACGTATTCTTCATTGGTTACATATAATACTTCATTCGTTAAATGCCCTTCATCTCTACTCATTACAAACCCTCCTTTAAAATATAATAGGAACCTCCTCTATAATTTCTACCTAATGGATATTTTTAAACCTATAAGAACATTCATTCACTACGATCAAACACTTATAACTTAAATAAAAAGCAATTATTATTTCATACACCGATACAAGTATTCAACATGATTACTTGATATAATATAGAATATATTTTGAAGTAATAAAAACGAGGTGTAGTAATGGAGATTAAATTTTCAAAGAAAATGGATAGCTTTCCAACTAGTATTTTTAATGAGCTTTCCTCCTATAAAAAGAGAAAAATAAATGAAGGATATGACATCATTGATCTTAGTGTAGGGAGTCCAGATTTACCTCCACCCCCTTTTGTGATGGAAGAACTTTCAAATTACGCAAAACAACCTGCATACTATGGATATACTCTAACCGGAACATCTGAGTTTAATAATGCTGTATGTACTTATTATCAACACAAGTATGATGTGTCTATTGCAGCAGAAAATGAAGCCTTAATGGTTATGGGCTCACAGGATGGACTTGTTCATCTACCAATGGTTCTTACCAATCCGGGTGATCTGATCCTTGTACCAGACCCAGGATATACAGCGTATGCAGCAGGAATTTCTTTGGCTGAAGCCATACCTTATCCCATGCCGCTACAGTCAGAAAATAACTTTTTACCTAACTTAACTCTCATTCCAGAAGAGGTATGTGAGAAAGCAAAGTTAATGATTTTAAACTTTCCAGGAAATCCTGTTCCAGCAATGGCAACATCTGAATTTTTTGAAGAGGTAGTGCAGTTTGCAAAGAAATACAACATTATTGTTTTGCACGATTTTGCCTATTGTGAGTTGTATTATGATAAAAAACCAATTAGTTTTCTATCTGTTGATGGAGCTAAGGAAGTAGGAATTGAGTTTAATTCTTTATCAAAGAGCTTTAATATGGCTGGCTGTAGAATTGGATATGTAGTAGGTAACTCCGAGGTGATTTCAGGTCTTGACAGACTTAAGTCTAACCTAGACTATGGGGTTTTCTTACCTATTCAGAAGGCAGCTATACGAGCATTAAAGGATGAATCTATTTTTACAGACAGTCTAAGGAGAATTTATAGGGAGAGAAGAGATTCATTAGTAACAGGACTAAGAGAACTGGGCTGGAATGTTAGTTCCCCATTAGCATCGATGTTTTTATGGGCAGAGGTACCCAAACAATTTACTTCAAAAGAGTTTGCTTATAAATTGCTAGATGATGCAGGGGTAGTGGTTACACCCGGAATCGCTTTTGGCAATGAGGGTGAAGGGTATGTCAGGATTGCGATTGTACAGGATGAAGCGGTCTTACAAAGAGCAGTTAAAAAAATAAAAGACAGTGGCATTGTATTAGAAAGTGCCTTAGAGGAGGAGAGTGTATGAAAGTAGTAGAAGAAAAAATTCTCAATTACTTTAATTTTTTACATGAGCATCCTGAACTTAGTTTTGAAGAGGTAAATACAACTAAGTATATCGAGTCCATTCTAATAGAACAAGGATGCAGAGTGACAACATTCAAAAACTGTACCGGTGTTATTGGTGATATAGGAGAAGGTAAGCCAGTTGTTGCTGTTCGTGCTGATATGGATGCTCTATGGCAGGAGGTGGATGGAGAGTATAAAGCCAATCACTCATGTGGTCATGACGCCCATATGGCTATGGTCTTAGGAATTATTGAGGAAGTGAAGAGTCTGCCATCCTTACCAAAAGGGACGATTCGGTTTATTTTTCAACCAGCAGAAGAAAAAGGGAAAGGTGCTCTTCAATTATTTGAAGAGGGCGTTATTGATGACGTTGATTATTTGTTTGGTGTTCACTTAAGACCCATTCAGGAATTACCAAATGGAAAAGCAACACCTGCTATTATACATGGAGCTGCTAGATTTATAGAGGGTAAGATCATTGCAGAAGACCTTCATGGAGCAAGACCTCATTTGGGTGCCAACGCAATCGAAGTGGGTGCAGCGCTAGTGGGGCTAACTAATGGAATTCATTTAGATCCAATGGTCCCTTATTCTGTAAAGATGACGGCCTTTCATGCTGGTGGGAAAAGTTTAAATATTATCCCTGGACGAGCTACTTTTGGACTTGATTTACGAGCACAATCTAATGAAACAATGGATCAATTAGTCGCCACTATTAAAGACCGTATTAAAGCCCTTGAAGCCTATTATAATGTGGAAATACCTATGGAGTTTACGTCACACATAGCAGCAGCTATGGTCAATGAGGAAGCTCAGGAGATCATGAAGCAGGCTATTAAAGAAATCGTAGGTGAAGAAAACGTGGAGCCTCCTTTGGTAACTACAGGTGGAGACGATTTTCATTTCTATACAATTAAGCGACCACACTTAAAGGCGACTATGCTTGGATTAGGCTGTGACCTTCAGCCTGGACTTCACCATCCAAAGATGGTCTTTAACCAAAAAGCTTTACCAGTAGGGACTGCTATTTTAACTAAAGCTCTTCTTTTAGCAATGGAAAAGGAGAAGGATGGAGAACGTGCTTCATATTAAAACATTAACAACTCTTCAAGAGGTTAAGAGTGTTCAAGCAGTCGAGGAACAAGTGTGGAATAGTCCTTCCATACCTGAACATCAAATATATACTGCCATTCAAAATGGTGGGATTCTACTAGGAGCATACTTAGATAATAATTTAATCGGTTTTTTATATAGCTTTCCTGGTTATAAGGAAGGTTCAATCTATTTATGCTCACATATGCTTGGAATCTTGCCGGGATATCGTAAAAGCGGGATAGGACATCAATTGAAGGAAAAACAGAGGGAACTAGCCTTGCAAAAAGGATATTCCTTGATCACATGGACGTTTGATCCGTTAGAAAGTGTAAATGCCTACTTAAATATACACAAGCTAAAAGGAATTACTGGTTCATATTTGGAGAACCACTATGGTAATCTTAATGACTCGTTAAATCAGGGAATGCCGACTGATCGGTTTTTAGTAGAGTGGTGGATTAACAGCAAGCATGTTAACGATGAGAACACCAACTCTCTCTCGATAAATGAATATAAAGCCTTAATTGCTATAGAACAAGATAAGCTTGGCTTTCCGTATATAGTTGACACATACAACCAAGAACTATCTCAAAATCATTACTTAGTACCGGTACCAGAAAACTTTCAACAGATCAAAAAGGATAGGCCAGAACTAGCCATGGAATGGAGATTAGAAACAAGAACACAATTTCAGAAATTATTATCTAAGGGATATGTTGCAGCTGATATTAGAAGAGAGTCAAAGAATGGTGTAAGCTACTATGTGTTTTCTTTAAAAAATAGTCTGAGCATTTAGCATATATAAAAGTAAAGGAGCAAGGTGACCTATGAATCCAATATCAATCAAAAAGGTCGTTCTTCATAAATTAGTTATGAGACTTAACGACCCCTTCTCTACAAGCTTTGGTACATTTCAGGATAAAGAGTTTTTTGTTGTTGAAATGATTGATGAGAATGGAGTCCAAGGGTTTGGTGAATCCGTTGCATTTACCAGCCCATGGTATAGTGAAGAAACGGTTAAAACTAATGAACACATAATGAGTGATTTTTTAATTCCTCTACTTCTTTCGGCGCCTATTCATCATCCAGATGAGGTCTCTTCAAGATTCAGTACCATTCGTAGTAATAACATGGCTAAATCCGCATTAGAAGGTGCTGTCTGGGATTTATATGCTAAAAGAAGCAATATTCCTCTAGCAAAAGCCTTAGGAGGAGAAAAACAACAGATTGATGTAGGAATAAGCATAGGAATTCAACCAACTGTGACAGAGCTCCTTCGAGTAATCGATCAGAATGTAACAGAAGGTTATAAGCGAATCAAGATAAAGATTAAGCCAGGCTGGGATGTTGACATATTAAAAGAAGTGAGAAAGCAATTTCCGAGTACTGCTTTAATGGCTGATGCTAACTCTGCTTATACGTTAAAGGACATTGAACATTTAAAGAAGCTCGATGATTTAAATTTGACCATGATTGAACAACCTCTAGCTCATGATGATATTATTGATCACGCGAAGTTACAATCTGTGTTAGAGACACCGGTTTGTTTAGACGAGAGTATACATTCTTTTGATGATGTAAGACATGCTGTGGAGCTAGGAAGTTGTAAAATTATCAATGTTAAAATTGGTAGGGTTGGTGGGTTGAGCGAATCCAAACGAATTCATGATTACTGTAAGGAGCAAAACATTCCGGTTTGGTGTGGAGGAATGTTAGAAGCGGGTATCGGAAGAGCGCATAATATTGCGTTAACAACGTTAAGTCAATTCAACCTCCCAGGCGACACAGCAGCATCAAGTCGTTACTGGTCAAAGGACATTATTGACCCAGAGGTGTTGGTCAATAATGGAGTTATTCAGGTGCCTTCAAGTCCGGGAATTGGGTATGAGGTTAATTGGACTAATCTTGAATCTTACCGTGTAGATAAAAAAGTATTTGTCAAATAAACAAAAGAGTGAAAAAATCAAAGAGATTTTTTCACTCTTTTTGGTTTGTCTGGTTGGCTTTGTTCTTTAAAATAACATAATAGAAGATCGTTAAACTTTGCAATCCGACGTAAATTGGGACCGAAAAAGCTAGTCTGTATCCTTGTTTGTAATGAAATATTCCGAATTTAGTACCTACATATTCTAAGATAATAGCGAAAAATGTCCAAACTATAATATAAAAGATGGTTTTATAGCCTCTAATTTTAAAGTGCTCATAAAAATATATTAAAAAATAGCCAAAGGGACCATACATGACATATGTGAGAATATCAAACACCTCATACTTAGAGTTATCATTCACATCATAAAAGTCAAAAGGCGGGATACTAATCGAGTGGTCTGAAAGTAGTCCTATATAAAATCCTAATAATAGAAGAGTAATAGAAGTGCCAAGTGAAAATTTTTTAGGTAAGAGAAATATAAGAGTGTACATTACGACAGATACAATAATAATAAACCATTCATTTTCATTAAATTGATTATCATAAATGATCATATTTAGTCTTCCTTAATTCAAAATGACGTATCAACTTTGCAAATAGAAAGGTTAAGATGATAAATAATATAATCTCAACTAGCGTATACCAATTGTTCCACTGTTTATATGAATAAACCTCAAGTCTTTCTCCAAGAATTTCAACCGCAAATATAAAAATGCCTGCAGATAATATGGTTAGTACTTTATGAATGTTTTTCTTATAAAGATAAAATAGGTTAATCATGATTAGAAGCGCCAATGGGTAGAGAAGAGTTCTATAAAGGAAATAAGCCACGAAAAAATCAGACTGTTCACTTCTCTCAATCCACTTTAAGTTGAAACCGACAATCGTAAATGTATTTTTTATGAGGATGGATGTGGTTAAAAAAAGAAATGAATTTTCTGTGAATGAAAATGGTTTAGGCAAAAAAATTAATATCATCGTTAGAAGCCAAGCTAGCATGATAAATATAGTTAGTACCATGTAAAAACTGTCACCTTTTTCTGAGGTATAAGATTCTGAATATAGAAGAAGTGTTTGTAAATTAAATTGTTCTAAATACTTACTATTTATACAAGTTTGTAAAAAGTATCATACATTTACTAAAATAAATAAAATTCACCCAATTTTTTACAAGCAAGAACTGAAGTTATAAAAAGTTTACTTATTGAACCGTATAATAATAGAATCCTATTAGTTCGATTAGGAACGAGTGCTCATATATAGGTTTCTTCCTAAATAAAGGATTGAAGATTACATCGATTGACTATTCAAATAATATGTTAAAAATAGCTAAGGAAAAGTATAAGGATGAACGTTCATCCAAATGGACGCTCAACAGTTGGGTTTTAAAGATGTATTTTTGAGCTAGTTGTTGTGAGTTTAATAGTCCGGACCCTAATAAATTGAGTGAAATCGTACGCGTATTAAGTGAAAAGGGATTTTGTATGGAAAGTAAAAAAGATCATTAAAAAGACTAAGCAACATTAGCAAGCAGCTAATTATTGCTTAGTCAAAATCTTAATTAACAGCAATTACCGGTATTCCCCATTAACGAAAGTCCTTGCTTATCTCCACTTAAATCTAAAACTAGATCATCCGTATTAGGTTTTATCTTAGGCTCTATTGCCACTAAAACCTCATTTATGGTTAGAACTTCATCTTCTGCTTTTGGCTCATCCAGAGCCAATCCAATTTGGGGTGCTCCTCAGCCAAATCCTGCAAAATAAATTCGAACCGTTTTTGAGTTTTGTTTCAAGAAATCTCTTGCTTCGTTTGTAACAATCATTATTATTCATTCCCTTCACGTTCTAAAAACTAGTTGATGTTATTATCATAGTTCACATTCCTATAGTATCAGATGTTTATACTAAAATTCCATTTAATTGTTTTTAATGTGATCAAAGTTTATATCATATATTCTGCTTTGTACTAGTTATGTGGCATTTTTTATAATTCCATTTAAAAGGAGGGCGCAATAATGGTTACGAAACTTAATTGTAATAACTTAAAGTCTTTAGTCACATAAAAAAAACAATTTATATTTTTATACACAAACCTGTATAAATATGTTTAAAAATGGATAAATATAAAATAAGTAGAAAAGGAGGTTTGTGATGGAAGCTAATATGAGTTTGGATGAAGTGAAAATGGGTATCCAGAGGTTAACGGCATTAGAAGAGAACTTAAGCAAAAAGAAGGTTAAGCTGCTACACCCTCAATTAATGAGAAATGCACTGCACTATTTTCCGAATTGGGAAAGTGCAATTAAACAGAGTATCTCATAGTGTTTCTACTTAAAAAAAATGATCACAATACTTCTCAGTAGTGAAAAATAAAATCATCTGCCATTAAACAGGTCAGTAAAAGGACAGAAATCATTCTAAGATTTCTGTCCTTCTTAACGTAGTCCTATTTTATAGAGAATTCCTACTATTTTTTTGGAAAATAACCCCTTTTTCTATATTTACATTTTCTTGCTTTTAAATTATTATCATTATTGATAATGATAAATGGAGGAAACGAATGAGTGAATCAAAAGCAGATCTTTTACTACACCCCATTAGGATGAGGATTCTCCAGTCGTTAATTAATGAATCCCTAAGTGCCCAGCAAATGAGGGAGAAATTGCCGGAAGTCCCACAAGCAACCTTTTATCGTCACCTCAAGAAACTCTATGAGTCAGGAACTATATTTGTAACGGATGAACAGCCAATACGTGGAACGATAGAAAAGGTCTACTCTCTTTCTCCAAATAATTCTCAGATCAATAATGGAGACCTTTCCGAATATACGAAGGATCAACACTTGGAGCTTTTTATGAAATATATGGCCAATTTGCTTTCAGAGTATGAACAATATGTATCACAGGGTTCATTTGATTTTGAAAAAGATGGCGTTTCATTAAGGCAAGCAACGATCTTTTTATCTGACGAAGAGTTTAAGGATTTTCTGCAAGAGGTTAGTCAAGCCTATGCAAAGGTGATAAAAAACCAACCTTCACCTAATAGAAAGAAAAGAACCTTTGCCAATATAATTATTCCAGGAATAAACCAATAAGGGGAGAGATCTAGAATGAAAGAAATAGAGGTTACTATAGCTTCTGTTGTTACATTACGAGGAACTATGGCTATACCAGATGGAGAAAATCAGAAACTGCCTGCAGTCATCATCATACCAGGCTCAGGTAAACTAGACCGGAATGGTAAAGTAAATAAGAAGATGGATCTCCAAGTGTATCGACAACTAGCCCATTTTATATCCAAGTTAGGTTTTATTACACTTCGGTATGACAAACGAGGTGTGGGAGAAAGTGAAGGGGATTTTTTTGAAACTGGAATGTGGGATTTAGTCAATGACGCTAAAGAGGGTATTAATTTTTTAAAGAAGTGCCCAGAAGTGGATGCTGAAAAGATTATTGTGCTAGGTCATAGCGAAGGTGCAATGATTGCTACAGCAATTGCTGTAAGGGAGCCTATTGGGGGACTAATCTTATTATCTGGAGCAGTTGAAAGGTTAGAAGAAGCCTTAATGCGACAACGTGAGCTTGTGACAAAGGATATACTAGCCGCAAAAGGATTTCTTGGCTGGTTGTTAAGATTGCTAGGAACTCATAAAAAAGTTGAAAAGCAGGCTCAAAAGTTCTTGGGTAAACTGATGGATTCAAAGGAAGATGTAATAAAGGTTCAGTTTCAAAAGATTAATGCTAAATGGTTCCGAGAGCACTTTGCTTATAATGTTCGTGAAGACCTTGGAAAGATAGATACACGTACTCTAGCTATTACTGGTGAGCGAGATATACAAGCTAACCCAGACGTCATTAGTAGGCTATCAAACTATGTAAAAGGCGAATCGGACTACTATGTTATTCCAAATATGGGTCACTCATTAAAGATGCAAGAAGCAACTTCTACTATGTTTACAGTGAAGAAGGACCTTATTAAGGAATCAGGACAACCGTTACATCCAGAATTGGAAATAACGCTCCAGAAATGGCTTGAAAAGTATTATCTAGAGGGTTAGAATTTATTAGTTAGAAAAATGTAAAATTTTGGGGTGTGAAATGGAGAAAAATAGTTATGAACAAAAGAGGCGATATGATTTAGATTGGATTCGTGTTCTAGCAACATTAGTTGTTTTCCTTTACCACTGTTCGATGTTCTTTAATCCGTTTCCTTGGCATATCAAAAATAGTGAGCTGAATTCATCTTGGGTTTTAGTTTTTTCTCTATTTGTAGGATCCTGGATCATGCCTATATTCTTTGTTATTTCAGGAATTAGTATGGTATACGCTCTTCGAAAGCGAAAACTACTTACCTTTATAAAGGAACGGTTTGTGCGGCTAGGAGTACCTCTTATAATGGGGGTATTACTTTTAACTCCACCTCAAATTTACATAGAGAGGATTGTTAACAACCAATTCAAAGGTGACTTTCTAGGATTTTATCCTCACTTCTTTGATGGGGTTTATCTAGATTTCGGTGGCACTGGGAATTTTGCCTTCTTTGGTTTGCATTTATGGTACTTGCTTGTATTGTTACTTTTCTCCTTACTTTGTTTACCACTTTTTAAAAAGTTCCCTAGTTTTAAGAAGGTGGGAACCATCCATTTTCTAACTCCACCTCTATTACTATTTTTAGCTGGAGTAGTGAATACACAAAAACTAGGTGGTTGGGATTTATTTATTTATTTACTTCTTTTTATATATGGATTCTATTTCTTTTCCAGTCCGACATTCGTGTTGACAAATAAAAGACTAATAAAATACTCTATACTGGTCGCTGTTGCATCCACTTTGATATACATCGTATGGTTTATGAACCATTACCCACAACATGGGTCTATTGAAAGTACGATTTTCTATGGAATTCGAACACTTAACTGTTGGTCTCTTTTACTAATCATATTCTATCTGGCTAACAAGTTTTTATCACATAATAGCCATTTCTTACAATACGGAAGTGAAGCATCTATGCCTTTTTATGTGATTCATCAACCTGTTATCGTAATTGTTGGTTACTTCATACATGATTTAAATTGGGCAATACCTGTTAAGCTACTCATTCTAATTGGAATTTCTTTTGCCTTCAATATACTAATCTATCATTTTGTGATTCGTCACCTATCTGTCACCCGGATTATATTTGGTTTAAAATCAAAAGAAACAAAACAAGTGGGAGATACGGAGAAATTGTCTATTAGGTAATATATAAAACAAGCTTGAATAAATTGAGGTAATACGCTTTTTAAGAAATCATGTTTTTATGTTACAGTTGAATTGCTCAAATTGGTATGTTAAGAAAGGAAGAAACATTCATTATGAAAACAATCGGCTTAATAGGCGGAATGAGCTGGGAATCTTCAGTAGGATATTATCGTGTGATTAATGAAGAGGTTAAAAGAAGGCTAGGAGGATTACATTCAGCAACATGTATTCTTTTTAGTGTTGATTTTGAAGAGATTGAACGTTATCAAGCAGAAGGTGATTGGGTAAGTGCTGGTAATAAGCTTGCTGAAGTGGCACAGTCATTAGAAAAGGCAGGAGCAGAGTTCATTATTATTTGTACAAATACGATGCATAAAGTAATTCATTTTATAGAAGAAAAAATAACGATCCCAATTTTACATATTGCAGATGCTACAGCTAAAGAAATTCATAAGTCTAAGATTCAAAAAGTTGGTTTACTTGGCACAAAGTATACAATGGAACAGGATTTTTACAAATCACGTCTCGAATCTAATAATCTTGCTGTTATGGTACCAACAGAAGCGGATCGCGTCCGTTTAAATAACATCATCTTTAACGAATTATGTCTAGGTAAAATAGAGCAAGATTCTAGGGAGTTTCTTAAGAAAGTTATTGATAGTTTAGTTGATAGAGGAGCAGAAGGAATCATCCTAGGTTGTACGGAAATTGGCTTACTCATTATGGCTGAAGATGTAAACGTCCCATTATATGATACAGCTCTTATTCATGCGGTGGAGGCAGTCCACTTCTCATTAGGAATTGATGAGTAATTTTAAAATAGACAAAATGTAAGGAAAATAGGAGGAATCAATGGAAGAGTTAATGATCATACTTAAGTACGCCTTTCTAGGTGCGCTACAAGGTTTTACAGAACCCATACCAATCTCATCGAGTGGTCATCTGGTTTTAGCCCAAGAATATTTTGGACTGAGTGTATCTGAGAATGATTTCAGTTTTGAGGTTTTGATGAATTTTGCATCATTACTTGCAGTCTTACTTATTTACCGAAATGATCTAACAAGATTAACAGAAAACGGTTTGAAATATATGACCAAAAGAGACTCAGCCTATAAAACTGATTTTATGTTCATTGTTTATCTCATAGTTGGTACAATACCAGCTGGTGTAATTGGATTATTGCTTGAAGATCAAATTTCCGCATCATTTAGGGGAATTGCTCCGATTGGTGGTGCTCTAATAGTGACTGGTCTAGCACTATGGTTAATTAGAAATTTAAAAGGCCGAAAGAGTGATCGTAACCTTACTTTAAAAGATGCGCTAATCGTTGGGTTTGCTCAAGCTGTAGCGTTAATACCAGGAATAAGCAGGTCAGGAGCAACGATCGTTGCAGCCATGGGAATCGGAATGAAAAGGGAAACAGCCTTGAGATTTTCATTTTTATTATATATTCCTGTGAGTTTAGGAACCATCGTGCTAAAAATAAACGACATGAATGTTGGGGACATGCTGATTCCTTATTTAATTGCCTTTATTTTTTCATTTGTATTATCATATTTCTCCCTTAAATGGTTTATGGGCCTAATGGAGCGTGGCAATTTAAAATACTTTGCGTATTATTGTTTTGTAGTAGGTTCTTTCATCTTAATTACTACGTAAATGTAGCTAAAGTTTATGAGGGGTTGTCGTTAAGGCAATCCCATTATATTTAGTGAGACTCATTAGAGCAAAGGAGTGGTTTGAAAATTGATTATTAACAAAAAATATTTGTATCTATTTTTTGTTTTATTTATTTCTTCTATGGTTTTAAACTTTCCCTTTCCACACGGGAATCCACTAGGTCAAACAGCAAGTTCAATCTTAAATATACCGATTAAAACTTCAAATGGATTACATTATGTAGGCATTACTGCATTACTACTGCTAATAGTAAGCCTCTTTTTTCTTGTTAAAGCACTAAAGAAATATAAAGCAAGGGTCACCCTTATTGCCATTGCAGTTGCTATATTCGCACCACTGTTACTGGTTGATCTATTTCAAAAGACATTTGCAACTGGTATTTATGCTATTTCGTATGAGCGTGAGGAGAGTGTATGCAATTTTGAAATGGTTAATGGAAAGACATTGCATGGACTCTGCGAGCTTACTCTTCAAAATAACAGCGAGGATCAAGTTGGATTTTCGATTGACTTTTATGAAGAGTACCTTTTTGAAGATAACCTACCAATGGTATATCTTATGAATAATAGCGCGCCTTATGTAGTTTCGTTAAATGGAAAAGAAAAAAAACGGTTGAAGCTGGAGACTACTATTGCTGTGTCAAATATGAGTATTCTCATACAAAGTGGCGAATCTAGGTTTGTTAATATAATCATTAGGTCAGGTGATAAGACTAGAAGATTATAAGAGGTTGAAGCATAATCAAACCTTTGTGTGATCATGCTTCTGTGTAAAACAAAGATATATTAAATTAAATTGAATATAGTCCGCCATTAATTTCTACGAATTGATCGGAATCTAGTCCTGCTATTTTACATATGAATGGCTTTTCACCTTTATCTTCAATAAAATTTATTAACTCCTGTGTATTAGGCTCGTAAAATCTTAAACTAAAGTCCTGTAGAACTAACTCAAAATAAGAACCTACTTTATCCTTTTCTGATTGGATGGGAATAGGTAAGTCTAATAGTGAAGCATACCTCTGTACAACAGATACTGAATCTTTTACAGCTAGTCCAATATAGGAAATAGATGAGGCCTTGTTAGAGTGAACCATCAAATTCCTCATTTCTTTAGTACGGTCTTGATCACCTTTTCCCCATTGAATAAAAAACGGTGAACGAAGAGACTGTTCTTCTTCATCTTCAATGAAAAGCATTGCCCAGCTAAGAGTTGTTCCGTCCTCTTTTTTACGACTTCCTTCAACTGGACCCACCGTTTGTAATCCCTTTTTCTGTAGAGATAGTTTCAATGAGTCAATGTCATCTGTTCGGAAAGCGAGCTGTGAGAATCCTTCAGTAGGAAAATCTTTTAAAATTTGTTGAATCAAAATACTATCAGAAGATTCCGCAATGCTATGATCTGTAAAACCAATCCATTCAATGTAGCGAAGCTCCTGAAAGTAACAGAGTGAATTATATGTACCCCAATTTGGATGATTTCCACCCTTTATGGCATGAAACCCAAGTTTCAGAAATTCCTCTCTAGCTGCATTTGGTTCTTTTGTGAAATGAACAAGATGATCAAAAACAATTGACATGATAATCACTCCTTTTAAACAAAATTTTGTTACAGATTGTTAAAATAGTCAAACAATTAGATAGAAGATGGTAAACTAGAAGAAAATTGAAAAGGTGTTGAGTATGAATATTATTGTTGCACCAGATTCCTTTAAAGGGAGCTTAACATCCTTAGAAGCAGGGTCAGCTATTAAAAAAGGCGTCTTAAGTGAAATCCCTCAGGCAAATATCGAAGTGATACCAATGGCTGATGGAGGGGAAGGGACCCTCAGTACCCTTTTATTTGCAACAAAGGGTAGTCGCTTCAAAGTAGATGTGATGGGTCCGCTTGGTAAAAGAGTTGAAACTCAGTATGGAGTTTTAGGGAATGGTGACACAGTTGTCATAGAAATGGCTTTGATATCGGGTCTACCTATGGTACCTGAGGGTCAACGCAACCCTTTGTATACAACAACATTCGGAATTGGAGAAGTCATTCTAGAAGCAATCAATTCTGGATATCGAAAATTTATTATTGGATTAGGAGGAAGCGCAACTAACGATGGAGGTTTAGGTATGCTACAAGCACTCGGTGTAACATTCCTTAACGATTATGGTCATAGCGTGAGACCTTTTGGAGAATCCGTATCAGAGGTCACAATCGTCGACTACTCAACTTTAGATTCTAGAGTGAAAGAATGTAGCTTTCAAATTGCAAGTGATGTAGAAAATCCTCTTTGTGGACCAAACGGAGCATCAGCGGTTTTTGGCCCTCAAAAAGGTGCTGACCAAGAAATCGTTCAGTTTTTAGATAAAGCTCTTTCAAAGTTTGCTAGCTTAGTAGAAAAAGAGATTAAGACTAGCTTTGCAGAAGTTGAGGGAGCAGGAGCTGCAGGTGGGCTCGGGTTTGCCTTTCTAACAATTGGTGGAGAAATTGTCTCTGGAGCCAAGTTAATAGGGGAGGCAACAGGCTTAAAAGATAAAATCTTGAAGTCTGATTTAGTGATAACAGGAGAGGGGCAGAGTGATTTTCAAACCCTTTTCGGAAAGGTACCGGGTTACATCGGAAAGCTAGCATTTGAACAAAATGTAAACGCTGTTTTGATTTCCGGTAGCTTAGGAAAAGGCTATGAGAAATTATACGATTATTTCCTAAGCTGTGATTCAATTTCTACAGGGCCAATGTCTCTACAAGAAAGTATGCTAAATGCAGAAGAGCTTTTATATAAAAAGGCAAAAAATCTTGCTAGATTACTGGCAAGATAAGGGCTGCCAATAAGGCACAACTATGGCTGCCTAAGTATAAAATGGTAGTTTTGTATAAGTGAAAACTCCCTTCGTTGAAGGGAGCTTTTTACATAGTATCTCGATTCGGTTCGTAATTCGTATCTTTAAATAGTTGATTTAATTCTTCAGTAGTGAGATCTCTCCATTTACCAATCGGAAGTTTGCCTAAATGGATATTCATGATTCTAGTTCTTTGTAGTTTTTTTACATTAAAATCAAACGCAGCACACATCCTGCGGATTTGACGATTTAACCCTTGAGTTAAAATAATCCTAAAAACATATTTAGATTCTTGATACACCTTACAAGGTAGGGTTTTCGTATCTAGTATTTCTACACCCTGTGCCATACCATTTAGGAATTTTTGAGTGATGGGCTTATCCACTGTAACAATATACTCTTTTTCATGTTTCCCTTCGGCACGTAATATTTTATTAACGATATCACCATCATTTGTCATTAAAATCAAACCATCCGAGTCTTTATCGAGTCTCCCAATCGGGAATATACGGAGGGGATGATTCACATAATCAACGATATTTCCTTTTATATGTCTTTCTGTTGTAGAAGTAATTCCAACAGGTTTGTTTAATGCAATATAGACTAGCTTCGGTTTACTTTTTATAGGCTTATTATCTACTCGAACCTCGTCACCTTCTCCTACTTGACTACCAGGCTCAGCAAGCTTCCCATTAATTGTTACTCGCTTATCGGCAACCCATTTATCTGCTTCACGTCTTGAACATATACCAGTTTCACTTATGTATTTATTAATTCTCATGCTTAACCCACCTTGATCTATCTTTTCTATATCAAAGTATACCGTAAATTTATCGGAAAACATAACAGCATTGATTAGATTTCTTTTACTGAGTAATGAAATAAGTCTGTGTGATAAAATGAAAAAATAGTAAGAAAACAAGGAGCGAGCAGGATGAAAGATATACAGCAGTTTTTAATGAACTTCCAAAAAGAGATGAATTGGGAAATCTCAGATGAGAATTATTCGGAAACAAGGGCTTCATTATTAAATAATTATATGCTTCTAACTACAGAGGTTAGCGAAATCGCTGAGGAATTTAGAGCGATGTTTAATGTAGTGTATAAGGATGAAGGGGAGCAGGGAGAAGACATTGCTTTTCAACTTGCAAAGGAAATGTATAAAGAAAATATAGGTAAAGAAATAGTAGATTGTATTGCATATCTCGTTAAGTTTGCAAATTACTTTGAGGTTGATATTGAGGAAACGTTGTATGAGAAGATGGAGGAGGTTAGGAATCGGGTAAATAAGGATCAACTGATTTAGTTTCAAAATATAAATAAACCAAAGGGGTTAATAACCCCTTTGGTACAGTATTAACTACTTATCTTTGAGAGGATCATAACCTCTTAATTCACTAGTGAATTTTGTACCAAACGTATTGTCTGCTACATTGGCTGGATCTAATACATCATCTCCATCTGGTATTACCCCTTCTTCAACCCACAAAACTAGATCATCAAATGCCTCTGTTTGTTCTTCAGCTGTAAAACCACAATGCTTAACATCACGGATAACTCTTGTAACAAGTAGGTCTTCGTTTCCTTGTGCTATCGCACGCTTTACATGCAATTGTTGCATATGGAAGGGCACAAATAGATCACCTATGTTATGAAGAGAAATCATAGGCATGCTGTGTGTTCCTTGTACTTTGGGTATTCCTGTTAACCCTTTTTGTTTAGAAGAAGGGTGAGCTTCAATTCGAAGTGTAGATTCATTTAAATTTTCTTCTTCTTTTGATAAGGTGTTCATATCTTCATCGAATTGATATACAGAATCGGTAGTGTTTACAACATTTTTTGGAGCAACAATATAACTTGGATCTACTGGCATTTGCTCAAATAAAAAATCTTTGTAAGCTCCCCAAGCAAAATCGTATAATGGACGTTCTCCACCTGTTAGGTTCATAGTAACCTTTTTTAAAACTAATCCATCCGGAGTCAAGCTAGATGCGGGGAGTAATTTACCGATCCCTAGTTTTTCTTTGATTTTAGGTACCGTTTCATTAAAGTACTTAACATCTGCAATAAACACCTGATTTTCCTTCTTAATACCACCCAACGCTTGTGCAACAAAGCCGAAATCTGTGAAATAGTCAAAGAGCTCAGTATCACCAGTAACTCCGCACATAGGCAACGCACCTGCGTAAGCGCTTCCATATTGTTCCGCGGCAACAGCTGTAATATGACCACCCATTGATTGACCAGTGATATAGGTCTTATTTGGCTTACCAATTTTACCGTTAAACAAACTACCAAGTGCATGAGTATCCTTCACACCTTGAGCAACATCATATCCGTTTGTACTGTAACTAGAAGCCGCCCAAGCAAAACCTTTTTTTATAAAGTGCTCCCGAATAGTAGGAACGTCAACAGTAAGCTCCAGTCCGGTACCACGATATCCATGCGCCCATAGAACAAGCTCTCCATTCCAGTCCTTAGGTACCTCAATTCTGTATCCCGCACCGTTATGTACTCCCCAGTACCTTTCCGTTTCATAGCCTTCTAATGCTTTAAACGGAAGGGATAACTCATTCACATAGTAAGGAGTAGTTGCCTGTGTCCCTTTATTCGTATTGCTTGGAGCAGCACCAGCCACACCGGTGGACAATAACAAAGTTGCACTCAGTGTTACAGCCATCATAGTTTTCTTTAACATATTCCATCTCCTTTCGTCTTATAGTACACTTTAATCGTCTGTTATTCAGAAAATTTAGTCAACTTATATCATGACAAAAAAACTAACATTTACTGACAGAGGGTAGTACTTTTTGTCTGAATTTAGAATATTCATACTATTGATTGACCAACCCTTTTGTAAGCGCTTATAATTTAAGATGGTATAAATTTACATAGGAAGAAGGGGAGAAGATGACATACGGAAACCAAGTACAGTTAAAGGTGTATCAGCAAATTGAGGAAAATATTATTCCAGTAACATATGAAGAGCTTGAGGCGAAGGCAAAGGCTCATTTGAAAAAGGAGCCATTTTACTATGTGGCAGCATCTGCAGGAGCTGAGGTAACGGCAAGAAATAATAACCGTGCCTTTGACAAGTGGCAAATCGTGCCTAGAATGCTTTGCGATACTTCTACAAGAGATTTAAGTGTGGAGCTTTATGGTAAAAGGTATAAGTACCCTATCCTTTGTGCTCCTGTTGGAGTACAGTCGATTATACACCCTGATGGAGAATTAGGCAGTGCTCGTGCGGCTGCAGCAATGGAAGTACCTTTTGTAGCAAGTACTGCTTCCACTTATAGTTTAGAAAAAGTTGCAGAGGAAAGTCCTAATGGTGAAAAGTGGTTTCAGCTGTATTGGAGTAGTGACCGTGAAATAGCCGTCAGTATGGTAAAAAGAGCAGAGACAGCAGGCTATAGTGCTATTGTGATTACACTAGATACACCAATGATGGCTTGGCGCGAAAAAGATATTGAACACAAGTACTTACCATTTTTACAAGGAGAAGGTATTGGTAATTATTTAGAGGATCCGGTGTTCTGTTCAAGATTAACCACTTCTCCCAAAGAGGATATGACATCTGCAATCATGTTATGGGCAAAGATATTTGGAAATCCTGCTTTAACATGGAAGGACTTGAATTATATTAGGATGCAAACTAACTTACCAATTCTCTTAAAAGGAATTTTACACCCTGATGATGCAAGGTTAGCGTTAGAGCATGGAGTGGATGGTATTATTGTCAGTAACCATGGCGGAAGACAGGTAGATGGTGCTATTACCTCTATTGAAGCCTTGCCAGAAATTTGTGATGTGGTACAAGATCAAATTCCAGTCTTACTTGATAGTGGAATTCGAAGAGGAGCTGACATAGTAAAGGCGCTTTCCTTAGGTGCTAAAGCAGTTCTAGTTGGACGACCTTATATGTACGGATTAGCTTTGGCAGGGGAAGAAGGGGTAAAGCAGGTACTTCGAAATTTAATAGCAGATTTTGATCTAACCATGGCGTTATCAGGAAAATCGACTATTTCAGAACTAAATAGAGATCTACTCAAAAAGGTTTAACAGTGGTGTGTAACTAGAGTCAATCATTCACATAAAGAGGTTCACTTGTCTACTTAGGGTGAATCTTTTCATATTAAACTGCCTTTTGGTATGGCTGTTTGATAATGTTTCTCGCAAAGTAATTAGCCACATAGGCTCCGATAGATAAATTAAAAATCATGTTTAATATAGGCGCAACTACCCCTAAATCACCAATGAATTGATATGCTAAGATGGCAGCAAGTGCCGAATTACAAAGGCTGACTTGAAAGAGAGCTGCTCGGCAATCCTCTTCCTTCATTTTTAATTTCCTACAAATAAAATAAGCAGTAATCATCGGAAGTACTACTTGAATTAAAGTTGCAATAACCACGGTTGGCAAAAGCGATATTTCATTTGAAATGGCGACTTTTCCACTACCTACAATCGTATGGGCAACCAATAAAAGAGCAAGAGATGAACCTGTTTTTGTGACAGTTTTTGACTGACCAGCTAATCTAGGAGCTAACTTCTGAGTGGCAACTCCAAACAATAATGGGCACAGAACAATCAAAATAAACGATTGCATTAAGCTCCAAAAAGAAATGTTTACCTCTTGACCTGATAAACTCATCATCGAAAGAGGGGTAATAATAGGACTAATGGCAACATCTAAAAGGGAAGCGGCCACTACAAGGGAGGCATTCCCGCCAGCTAAAAAAGTAAAGACAGTGGCTGCGGTTGCACTTGGAACAGTACCTGCCAAAATTAAACCTGCAGCAATCTCAGGATGTGTAGTAAAAAATAACTGTGAGAGTCCAATAGATAATAAAACGGTAAAGATCCATTTCAGGAGGACAAGGATGACAAGCTCCTTCTTCTTATTGCCAATCACCTTCACTGAATGAATATGAATAGATAAACCTGTAAAGTAAATCACTGTGCCAAGTAGCAAGCTAGGGACCCATGCAGAGACGACCCAATACAACGGAGAAAAATAAGTACCAACTGCTACCAATAAAATAAGGACAGGTAGTCTTTTAGATAAAAAGCTTGCTAGGTTGTTGATCATTTATGTCCCTCATCATTTCCTATAGAGTTATAACTAGTATTATATAAAATATTCCTTGTGATATGAACATCCTTTCTATAGAATGAAAAATATAATTTCGGAATTCGAAACAAAGGTGTGAATAATTAATGAGTACTACCAAACAAGATAACCTCACCATGAAGACATTATTATTCTTCTTTATTCCTCTGGGTATCTCAGCAAGTCTAGTAACCCTTTCTCACATCATTATCAATAGCACATTAGCTCGAACAGAAAATTCGGAGGTCGTCATTGCTAGTTATGCTATTGCAATTAGCCTTTTTGGGATCACCGAACGCCTTGCCGTTATTTTAAGACAAACCTGTACGACATTAGTTCGAGATCAAGAATCTTTCAGGAGGATGTCAATCTTTACGTCTTATATCATCCTTAGCTTACTAGGAGTTTCTATGCTTATTGCGTATACACCGATTGGGGATTTTGTATTCTCAACTATTTTTGGTGCATCTGATGACATGGTGAAACAAATTAAAGGTATATATCAAGTGCTTATATTCGTTACGATTTTCTCGGGACTACGTTGTTTAGCACAGGGGATTATTATTTATAATCGCCAAACCAAATGGCTTACAATTGGAATGGTTGTTCGATTAGCTGCCATGTATGGTCTATCACTCTACTTTATTCAAACAGGACACATCTCTGGTAAGACTGGTGCATTTGTATTTCTAGTTGGAATGATGATAGAGTGTATGGTTAGTGTGATCGAGGCACGTGCATTAGCTCGGAAAATGCCAACGACTAGTACCACTGATAAGATTCATTCAAAGTCTGAAATCTTCCGGTTCTATAGCCCTTTAATGCTATCATCAATTATTACTGTTTTAATTGGGCCTATTACCAATATCTTTTTAGGAAAGACCGTGGATATAGCTTTAGCAATTGCAAGCTTTACGATTGCCTTAAGTATTACTCATTTGTTTTTAAGCTTTTTTTCTTATACACATCAGATTGTGATAAATTTTTATAAGAATCATCGAGATAAGGTGAAGAGGTTCACGATGATGATCAGCTTAATTCCTTTTATCACGCTTAGTGCATTTTGTTTTACAGATATAGGTAGATACATGATGGAGCAATATATGGGGGTAACAGGTAGGTTACTAGATGCAAGTCTTGATACACTAAAAGTCTTTCTCATTATGGCGATTGTGTTTCCATTGGTAGACTTTTTTAATGGAGTCCTGATGATCCAAAAGCAAACAAAAGTAACGATTATCTCTCAATCTGCAAATCTGATTATGACTACAATTATCCTTACATTAGGAATTACGTTTGCTTCTGGATGGAATGGTGTTATTGGAGCATTAGCCGTTTCAATTGGTTTGTTCATTGAACTTATAGTAGTAGTTTTCATAGTAAATAGAACAGCAATTAAAAAGAACAGAATGAAAATCAATCAATCCCTTGGTTTATAAAACCTTGGGTTTTTTTGTGTCTGAATGTCCAGAAGGTAGCTAAGTTATTCTAAAATTAACCACTGCATATATATCTTTGAAGGGATAAAACAATCTATAGAGAAATAATAATAGACTGAAGATTTAAACTTTTGCGAAAGAGGTGTTATAAGATGGAAAATAACAATCATATAGTGTTAGAAAAAAGGGAAGATGGGATTGCTGTTTTAACGTTAAATAGACCTGAATCCTTAAATTCTTTTAGCCATAATATGATTTCAAGCTGGTATCATGCCTTGCAGGATTTTAAAAGCGATGATGAAATGAAGGTCTTAGTTTTAACAGCTACTGGGAAGGCTTTTTCAGCTGGTGGTGATATTAAAGCGTTATCAAAGGGTGAGGGATTTATCGGAGAGCCTGAAGTTGATTTATGGAGTGATGCGGTAAAGAGAAAGTCAGCCCTTTGGGATAATATTCAAAAAATCCCCTTATTATTAGAAGAGATTGACAAGCCAGTTATTGCGTGTATAAATGGAGATGCAATTGGAGCTGGACTTGATATGGCTCTAATGTGTGACCTGCGTTTTTGTGCAGATACAGCAAGACTTGGTGAAGGCTACATCCACTTGGGATTGGTTCCTGGAGATGGCGGGAGCTACTTTCTGCCCAAAATAGTCGGTGAGTCAAAGGCGTTAGAACTACTCTGGACTGGTAAGAGAGTAAGTGCAAATGACGCAAAACAAATTGGGATGGTAGATTATGTGTATCCAGCGGATGAAGTGTTCGAAAAGACAGTACAATTTGCTAAAACTTTATGCTCTAAGCCACAGAATGCACTCCGAATGATTAAGAGACTAGTGAAAAATCACGATAAAATTAGCTTAAGAACACACCTTGATATGGTTTCTTCTCATATGGCAGTCGTTACTGATACACACGAATATGTAACTCTTCTAGAGGCAATGAAATCAAAGAGTAAAAAATAAAGTCAGAATTTTACGATTAAATTGGAGGAAGAATTTATGAACCAACCTCTAGAGGACATAAAGGTATTAGATTTATCAAGAGTGTATGCTGGCCCTGGAGGCTCAATGATTCTTGGTGACCTAGGAGCGGACGTTATTAGAGTAGAGTCTCCTTCCGGTACCGATAGCATGAGAGATTGGGTTCCTTTTGTTGAGGGTGAAAGTACATATTATATGAGTGCGAATCGAAATAAACGTTCAATTACCTTAAATTTAAAGCATGAAACAGGAAAGCAGCTCTTTAAGAAAATGGTAAAGGATGCAGATGTTGTACTTGAAAACTTTAAAACAGGAACCTTACAGCGGATGGGGATTGGATATAAAGATTTAAAGAAGGTAAATCCTATGATCATTATGTGTTCAGTTACTGGATATGGACAAACTGGTCCTTTTAGTAATGAACCGGGATTCGATCCTGTTATTCAAGCAATAGGTGGCATGATGGACGTGACTGGGTTTCCTGAAGGTGACCCAACGAGGGTGGGAGTACCAGTAGTCGATATCATGACATCTCAGTATGTAGCCATTAGTATATTGTCTGCAATTAGGTTACGTGATCATACTGGTAAGGGCCAGCATATCGATCTTTCCTTACTGGATGTTCAACTAAGCTCACTAGCTAATGCAGGAAGTAGTTATCTAAATAAAGGTGCAATTGCCAATAGAATTGGAAATGGACACAGCTATATTGTTCCATATCAGGTGTTTCAATGTAGTGATCGTCCGTTAATGATTTGTGCTGGAAATGATGGCCTATATAAAAAACTATGTTATGCGTTAGACCACCCAGAATGGGCAGAAGATGAAAAGTTTAAGACCAACAACGATAGAATTCAACACCGTGAAGAGCTTACTAATTATATTCAAGAAGTGATTCTACAAAAAACTGCAGATTATTGGTTTACCTTATTATCAGAAGGGGGTGTTCCTTCGGGTCCGGTCAATAATATTGAACAAGTTTTTGAACATGAACAGGTAAAGGCTAGGGAAACGGTAGAGGAAATTAAACACCCTACAGTTGGCACAGTGAAGCTTGTTAAAAGTCCACTTCGATTTTCGGATCTAAATATCAAAACCGAAAAATACCCACCGTTATTAGGAGAGCATACAGCTGCTTATCTCCAAGAGGAACTGGGATACAGTAGTGATGAAATTGCTAGATTAATAGAAGAGGGAGTCATATAGTATCTAGGAAGACGAGAATCTTACTATGTAAAAAAACCAATTTCTAGTTAAATAATAATATAGGAGGTAAGGAATGAAACAATTAAAGCTTCCAAGTATAGATTTACCAGAATCGGCTATTACCCTTCAACAAGAAGTACGTGAATTTTTAATTAAGGAAAGAGAACAGGGGAATTTTGAACCTAAATGTGACTCTTGGCTAGGTGGATACTCAGCCGAATTTAGCAGGAAAATTGGTGAACAGGGTTGGTTAGGATTGACATGGCCGAAGCAATATGGTGGTCAGGAACGTACAGCACTAGAACGTTTTGTTGTTACTGAAGAGTTATTAGCTAGTGGCGCCCCTGTTGCAGCACATTGGTTTGCAGACCGCCAAACAGGCCCTCTTCTTTTGAAATATGGCACTGAAGAACAAAGACAGCGAATTCTTCCAGGTATCGCAAAAGGTGAAATATATTTTGCGATTGGATTAAGTGAGCCGAATTCTGGTTCAGATCTCGCCTCAGTATCAACTCGTGCCAAAAAGGTAGGAAATCGGTGGTTATTAAACGGAAGTAAAATATGGTCGAGTGGCGCCCATCATTGTCATTATATGGTTACACTTTGTCGTACTGAGGCATTGGGTGAAAAAAAGCATGAAGGCTTAAGTCAAATTTTGCTTGATCTACATGCACCTGGTGTGACGATACGTCCCATTCATTTAATGACGGGTGAACATCACTTTAATGAAGTGATTATGGAAGATGTCGAAGTAACAGAGGATATGATTATTGGTGAGGCTGGACAAGGCTGGAAACAGAGTTTAGCTGAACTTGCCTATGAACGTAGTGGTCCTGAGCGAATAATGAGTACATATCCTCTACTAGAAGAATTAGTTAAACAACTTTCTCATACATCAAGCGACCATGCAAAAGTAGCTGTAGGTAGATTAGTAGCGAGATTATGGACACTTCGCCATATGTCATTAGGAGTAGCGGGATTGTTAGAGAAAGGATCCACTCCGGAAGTAGCGGCGGCATTGGTTAAAGATTTGGGTACAGAATATGAGAACGAGGTAATCAAAGTGGCACGTCTGCTAATACCTAGTCAACCATCCGTGTCGGCAGAGACTCCATTTGATGCTTTATTAGCACAGGCTATCTTACACTCTCCAGGTTTTACTTTACGTGGAGGAACGACTGAGATTTTACGTGGCATTATTGCAAGGGGGTTAGGTGTGCGATGAGTGAAATACGTTCTATGCTTGAAGAAACGGTAGGGAAGTTATTGAAGGATTATTGTACGAAAGAGTTGATCACCGAAGCAGAAAAAGGAGTATTTCCAAGAGATTTATGGGCTACTCTTACTGAATTAGGAATAACATCTGTAGGAATCGAGGAGAATCAAGGCGGTGCAGGTGGGGATTTAGGTGACTTTTTGTCACTTATAAAATTGGCGGGATTCTTTGCTACTCCTGTTCCATTAGCAGAACACGTTTTATCTAATTGGCTTTTAAGCTCTGCTGGTTTACCTGTATCTAATAAAATTTCCACGTTTTCTCAAGAAATACATAAGGACCCTATTACATTTAATTTGAGTGAAGAAGGTTGGATACTTACTGGTAGAGCTAGTTTTGTTCCGTGGGGAAGAGATGCAGATAACGTAATTGTTGTAGGAACCACTTCAGATGAAACAATGTTGCTGGCAAGTGTTCCTTTGATGGATTGCGAGATTAAGCAAAAAAATAGTCTTGCTGGAGAACCTAGGGATGAGGTCACTTTATCAAGTGTTCTGCTACCGAAGGACAAGACTGTAATGGTAGAGTTAGAGCTTATTGAAAAGCTAACACTTATATCGACGTTAACCAGGGTAATGCTTATGACAGGAGCGATTGAAAGAATTTTAGAATTAACGGTAGCTTATTCTAAAGAAAGAATTCAGTTTGGCAGACCCATAAGTAAATTCCAAGCGATTCAACAGCAATTGGCAGTTTTAGCTGGAGAAGCAACAGCTTCCATGGCGGTAGCTGATTATATGATCAATAATGTCGATACTAAGCTACAAGTAGACGAAGTAGCAATGGCTAAAATTCAATTAGGTGATGCAGCCGAAGTAGTTTCACGTATTGCTCATCAAGTTCATGCTGCAATGGGCTTTACAGATGAACATCCGCTTCATCAAAGTACTAGACGCGTATGGGCATGGAGAGATGAGTTTGGAAATGAAACGACATGGGCTTTAACCCTAGGTGAGAAGATCTTGGAAACATCATCGAATAGATTATGGCCTTATATCACGAGTTTAAAAGGATAGGATAGGAATGACCTAAAAATATTTAGGTCATTTCTCATATTTAGATTATAGTAGTTATTAAGACTTTGTAAATTTCTACTTCTTACCAAAAGCGATATAGCCAAGGCTTAGTATTATTTGTATAATTGTTATAATATTAAAAATACAGGGGTATAACTGATGGTCATTACTAGACTACTAGAAAATAAAACAATTAATTTTAAGTCTCTCTTTAACCTTTTAGAGGATATGGTTTTTGTTATTAAAGTGGAAGCTAATGAAATATACCGTTGTATTGAAGTAAATGAAGCCTATCTTAAAGGAACTGGTCTACAAAAGGAACAGTTATTGTCTAAAAGTGTTGATGATATTGTATCACCCGAAGACTCTTATAAGATTAAGGAGAGATACAGGGCATCTATTCATTCAAAGAACTCCTTAACCTATGAAGAATCAATGACCCTTAATGGAGTTTATAAAACCTTTGAAACAACCATTTTGCCTGTGTTTGATGAAAACACACACTGTAGTTTTATTATAGGAATAGCCCGTGATATTAGTAAAAGAAAATACTATCAAGAAGAACAGAATCGGACGAAGGAAAAATTTCAAAAGGTCATCCATCATCAGCAAGGCCTAATTTTTAGTGTGGAAAAGGTAGATCATGACTATTTCTATACTCTATTTGATGGGCAACTTATTAAGCAGTTTTATCAGCTTCCTTCACAAGTTGTTGGAAAAAGACCTCAGGATATAATGGAAACAGAAAAAGCTAATGTAATAATTGACCATTACAATCACTGTTGGTATCGACAGGAAAAGGTTGTATTTGAAGAAACCGATCAAAACAATCTTATTCTACTAACTGTAATCAATCCCGTAATTGAACAAGGAAAAACAACTAGCATTATTGGTTCTACGATAGATATTACTGAGAAAAGAAAAACTGAAGAAGCTTTGGTCAAAACTGAAAAGCTCTCATTATTAGGGGAGCTCTCAGCAGGGATTGGACATGAAATAAGAAATCCACTGACGACGATAAAAGGCTTTATTAAGATGATGAAAGAAGATCGAATGCATATTAAACCAGAATTTCTGGATGTTATTTCATCAGAGGTTGAAAGCATAGATAGAATTGCAGGGGAGCTTATGATGTTAGCTAAGCCTCAGGCACTCCAAACAAATACGTTTAATATTGTGAATCTTCTTCAGGATGTTTTGTTTTTAATGGAGTCACAGGCATTTACACAAGGGGTAACACTGGAAATTACGACAATTAGCCCAGATATTTATATAAATGGTGACCAGAACCAAGTAAAGCAAGTGTTTTTTAATTTGATAAAAAACTCAATCGAATCAATGGAAGTGAATACAAAAGGGAAAGTACAAATTATATGTGATCATACGCACTCTGAAGTAGTCATTAAAGTAATTGATGAGGGCTGTGGAATTACAAGTGAGAAGATTAAGAGCATAGGTGAACCGTTTTATACAACAAAGACAAAAGGAAACGGGTTAGGTTTAATGATTACTCAGAGAATTATAAGAAATCATAATGGGTCATTACATTGTGAAAGTGAGGTAGGAAAAGGAACTACCTTTACCATCAGCTTTCCTATTATTGAGTAATAAATACAATATTAACTACTGTCAAGCCAACCTCCTTCTGAGCGATCGAAAAGGGGAGTGGCTTTTTTAAAGAGATATGTAAGCTTGCTTGATCAAAAGAATACTTTTAGAATTTAGATATCGTAAAAAAATAAATGGTAGCCGTTTTTTTAAGAGGCCCTGAGCACATTCGTTTGAAAGAGTGTATCTAGCATAGTTAGAAAAAAACCGGAACCAAAAGGAGATTAACCATGAAACTATTTATCTCAGCAGATATTGAAGGGATTTCTGGAGTTGCTACTGGTCAACAGTTAAAAACTCCTAGTGAATACCAACGTTTTCGTAAATTAATGACGCAGGATGTAAACGCTGCAATTGAAGGGGCGTTTAACGGAGGAGCAAAAGAGGTAGTAGTGGCAGACGGACATGGAAACATGTCTAATATCTTTATTGAAGATTTAGATTCCAGAGCAACTCTTGTTCAAGGAAGTAATCGAGTTATGTGTCAATTAGAAGGTTTAGATGACAGTTTTGCTGGAATTCTTTTCGTCGGACACCATGGGCGTGAAGGTGGATCGGAACGAGCAGTAATTAGCCATACTTTAGCTGGTATTTGTGTAAATGAAATGAAAATTAACGGTAAAGTAGTCGGTGAAACCGAAATGAATGCCATGGTTGCGGGACAGTTTAGTGTACCAACTGTTTTTATCTCAGGTGATGATGCATACGTTGCAGAAGTTCAAGAAACTTTACCAGATGTCGAGGCAGCAATTGTAAAAAGGGGAATAGATCGTTTTTCAGCAGAGTTACTGCACCCTGAAAAAGCACATAAGCTAATCAGAGAAAAAGTAGAAGCAGCGGTAAGACGTATAGACCAATTTAGTCCATTAAAGGTAGAGGGTCCTGTTACATTTGAGATTGAAATGAAAGGACCAAATCAAGCACTTATGACAACAACGATTCCAACTGTAACGTTAGTAGGACCGAAAACAATTAGATTTACGTGTGATGACATGGTAACCGCTTATAAACATATGTGGGGATGCGTAATCATTGCGATGACAGCAACAAATGGAGTTTTAGGACAAGTTAACGCATAATATATAATATTTCCAATCATAAACTGAACAAACTCCCAGGATCTTCTGGGAGTTTGTTCAGTTTTTTCTAAAGCTAAAAATACCTTGTTCTATTTTAATAAGTGATAGCAGAAACCACTCACAGCTTATGGTGGGATGAAGTTAGTATGACCTATTGTTTACTGCTACGTTCGTAAATACACTTTACTGTTAATAAATCAAATAGGGACATTCCCACTGATTTAAACAAGATAAAAGGTGAAGTAGAATTAGTAGTTTTGAAATTCACAAGATTATCTAGAGTTTGAATCTGTAGCCCATTACCTTGGAGCTCCTGAGCTTTTTTCATATCTCCCGACTCTTTTAAAGCAGTTAAAGTATCTACATAAATTGGATGAGCAGCTCGAAGAATTGGATTCGGAATTTCTTGCATCGTAGGTTTAAACGATCCAACTGCGACAATAAGCTTTCCAAGTAATAGTTTGGGTGGTATATCTGGTAGAACAGGAATATCAGATGTTGTGGTTGTCACTATAATATCAGAAGCATGTGTGAGTTCCTCTACGTTTACTGCGCTAACCTCTTGGTCAGGAAATTGAGATTCTAATCTTTTTTTAAATCTCTCTAGAGCATGGTTACTACGGTTATATAAATAAACCTTTTTAATATTCCTTTCACCTAAGGCTGCTTCAAGATGGCTCCAACCTTGAATCCCGGTTCCAACTATTCCGATGGATTCTGCTGATTCCCTTGCAAGATACCTCATTGCAAGTCCACCGATGGCACCTGTTCTAAGACTTGTAATGGCAGGACCATCAAACATGGCTAATGGCTCCAGTGTATGCCTGTTATGTAATATGACAGTACCGTGAATAGAAGGTTTACATATTACTTTGTTATGTGGTGCAACTCCGACCAGTTTAATGGCATAATAATCTGGATCGAATGCTGGCATAATGAGTACGGTGTTATCTCCATCATCTAAATGAAGACGTTCTGGTATGATCACCTCTGTTTTATTTCGGTAAAATACTTCTAATTCATCAGTTAATTCTTTTATAGAGACAAGTGATTTGATTTGTTCTTCATTAAAAAAATTCAAGTTGTAGTCTCCTCCATTAATGATCAAAGATCCATGTCTTTAAAACAGCTGCATACTCTCTTACCCAAAGCTTTGGCTTCACCATCCAAGGTGTTTTTGAAGCAAGTGTATGAACATTTTCATAACCAAGACGTTTTGCTATAATGGTAGTTCGATATAAATGAAAGTCATTACTTACAATGATAACTTGCTTATTAGTGTCAATTAAATTTTTAGAGAAACTTAAATTTTCAAAGGTTGTGGTTGAGTCGGCTTCCAGTATAATACGTTCCTCGGAAATCCCTTCATTTAAAAAATACCTCTTCATTGCTTCAGCTTCTGTAATTGATTCACCTGGACCTTGACCGCCAGAAACTACAACCTTAGTTGTGGTGTTATTTTTCAAATATTGTACAGCAGCAAACACCCGGTAGTATAAGGCTAGAGATAGTTCTTCCCCGTTGATTTTAGCACCAAGGACAACTAGATAGTCTGCATTTGGAGGAGGGTCTTGTCTGGCTGTATTAGATATTAAGTTATGGATGATTACTATATAAATACATAGTATAAGAAGGAAAAAAGAAATAAGCCTACGGTACGGAATTTTCATAGTTTGATCTAAAACCTCCCATCGCTCTTTTATAGAATTATAATCTTTATTAAAAAGAAATGTAATCTCTATATAATGTAGACTATAATAGAATGTGCACACTTACAGATTAGGAGCCTATCATCTATGAAGCAAACGTATACATTACGGGAAAAAATTAAACAAATTACTTTCTTATTAATCCCAATATTAATCACTCAGTTGGGCATGTTCTCAATGGTGTTCTTTAATACAATTATGTCCGGAAAGTATAACCCAACAGATTTAGCGGGAGTTGCGATAGGATCTGCTGTATGGAACCCAGTGTTTATTGGGTTAAGTGGAATCCTACTCGCTGTCTCTCCAATTGCTGCTCAACGCTTTGGGGAAAAGAAGAAGAGGGAAGTATCGTCTGTTGTTACTCATGGCATTTACTTAGGATTCATCATTGCGACCTTCGTTATTATCCTAGGTTATTTCTTTTTGGACCCTTTACTTAGTATGATGGATGCACCCATTGAAGTACAAGAAATTGCCTTTAATTATTTAGTAGGACTCAGTTATGGTATTATTCCTCTATTTATCTTTAATGTTCTGCGATCGTTTATTTATGCACTTGGTGAGACAAGGGTTGTCATGATCATTATGGTTTTATCCTTGCCGATTAATTTCGTCCTAAATTATGTTTTCATCTTTGGGAAATGGGGGTTTCCAGAATTAGGTGGGGCTGGAGCGGGATATGCAACATCTATCACTTTCTGGGCAATTGCCCTAATTACAGCATACATCATTCATACAAAAGAACCGTTTTCCTCTTTTATATTCTTAACTGACTTTAAGTCCTTCACTTGGATAAAAAGTAAGGAAATCTTAAAAATTGGTATCCCGATGGGACTATCTAGCTTTTTTGAAACAAGCATGTTTGCGGTGGTTACCATTTTAATTAGTAAGTATGCCATCTCTACCATCGCAGCCTACCAGTCTGCATTAAATATTGTATCTTTTCTTTACATGATTCCAATTAGTATTTCAATGGCACTAACAGTCTTGGTAGGATTTGAGGTAGGTTCAGTACGCTTTAAAGATGCTAAAACCTATAGTTGGTTAGGAATCAATTTATCTATAATAGTGGCACTAGTTACAGGTTTACTAGTGGTGTTCTTTAGATATGAAGTGGCAGGATTCTATTCAAACGATCCTGTAGTTGTGACCTTAACAGCAAGTTTCCTGATTTATGCTCTGTTTTTCCAGATGGCAGATGCCCTTCAAGCTACCGCGCAGGCAGCTCTAAGGGGATATAAGGATGTTAACATTGCATTTATTATGACCTTAATTTCTTATTGGTTAATCTGTCTTCCAGTTGGTTATCTTTTATCTCATTACACAAAATTAGACGCAGCAGGCTACTGGATTGGTTTAACTGTTGGTTTATTAGCTGCAGGAGTAGGGCTTTCAGGAAGACTTATTTATATACAAAGGAAGAAGTTCGTTTCTCCTTTTGCAAAAGGTGTAAATTAATGAGAGAACACATGATTGTTAAAAAAAGGACACTAAAAAAACAGTGTCCTTTTTTGACTGGGGATGTAGCAAAAAATTAAGATTGTTTAACAATTTTTATATAAAGAAATCGAGAAATAATCATCATTAGAAAGTGAAGTGGTAGGATCCCAAGGCCCTTCTTGAAATTCGTTTTTAAAATATCCTTGGACTTTAGGATTAGATCAATAAATATATTGGTTGATATAAGCAAGGAGCGATAAACTAATCCGGGTTTAGAAGAAAGAACTACGGATAGAGTAGTTATTAAAAGACTATATAATGGAGCAATTATAAAGTGCTCCCGCCATGAATATAGGTGTCCGCGGCCAAACCGGATTTTTCTAAATACAGCCAAATAAAACATGAATGTTACACTAATCACTTCAATGGATAGGAACGTAGCGGTATAAAGGATCCAGTTCTTTCTATCACGTAAAGCAGTATAGAACCCATCACTCAAATAAAAATACAGTATTAGAGTAATAAAGGTAAAAGAAGGTTTCCACCAATTTAGGCTGTATACTTTTAGTTTTATGAAAAGTTTCTCAATCATGTAGAAATAAATGCAAAAGCCTATTTTGTATATGAAATTTAATCGAAACATAGTGACAAATGTTGCTGTAATTGGTACATATATTCCTTGTGACAAAATTGCACCAAAAATATTATCAAAGTAAGGCTGTTTCATAAACTTTGGTTTGTATCTATATCCTTGAAAAAGATTAAGTATGAAGTATTCAAAAAGGTAAGCAAAACCCATGTTTGAAATTAATAAAATCCATGTGTATTTTTTCTTTTTCTTAAATAGTACAATCAACATACAAACGTGTACGAGTGCAAGTAGTAAAAAGGGAATATTGTTTTTTTTCATAACACCACCAATCTGGTTTTACATCTTCCTCCAATATATTTTCCCCCAAGATTGACTAGTAAATGCAAATAGTTATAGGTAATCTGTAAACTTCAAGTTTTAGGAATAGTTCTATTTTTTTATAAGGAACCTGTTTTAAAGGTTACTCGGTTCCGTTGCAAACGCAGAGGATGCTCACCGCACGCCCCCCTAAAAGTGAGTGTTCTTAACGAAAATCGGAACTTAGTTTTAATCAGCCTGATATTAAAAAGGATAGTTAAACGACAAAAGGGTAGAATAATATAAAAAAATAATGTAGAATTTGGGAGCAATGTACTAGCTTGTACTAACGTAAATACGTAAATAATAATTTTGCATGGAGGCAATATGTTAACATTTGAACAGAAATTACATATAATACAATCTTTTCCAGAGTTATCACGTAAGGATGTATCTTTAAAGCGAGTAAACTTTCATTATGAAGGAAGTGAAAGTGATAAAAAGAATGTTGTTTATCATCTACATCCTAATGGAAATGGATATGTATATACAGAGTTAATCGATGGATATGAGAAGGATGAAAAAGGGATGACAAATATCCGTGATTTCAGTGAAGACGAATTACGTGAGGTCATCATTAAGTCGGTTACATCACTAAACGAAGGAACGGTTGAAGTAAATCCGGATGAAGATGTATTTGAAGAAGAAACATGGATGAATGCTGATAAACATACGCTAGTCGTAACATATGAAGATGAAATGTGGAATGTGTACGCAGGTGAAAATCTAGATGGAACCTTCCCTTCATATAATGAAGCGAAGCAGTATTTAGATGAAGAAGGCTTTCGAAAGGTATAAGATTTGAAATCTGTATTTGCGGAGTGAATGTCATTTATTTTAGATTTCATGTTTTCATGTCTACTCTCCCATATCGAAAATGAACAACATATGAAAAGCAAGGAGCCTTCCATAAAGAAGGCTTTATTTTTTATCCTTATTCCCCATTGACCGTAACGCCCTATGAAAAGGACATTTGGAAAGAGAAGTTTCATCATCATGTAAGAAATACTGCCTCCATTCAAAGTTATCTTCTTCACCATAACTATTTAAATCGGGATGGATGGAGATGGAGTCGTATTTTTCTAGTCGTTTGCGTATTTCAGGCTTTATTTTTGCGACTATGCTTGGAACTGAGTGGAACTCTTCAAGCACCCACCTTGGTGTGATCGCTAGCATAAAGTGAGAAGAATACCTACTTTGTCTATTTTGATGTGCAGGTGTTCCACAGAACATAAAGTATTGCTCATTATGATAACAGAATTCCCATAATGGATTTTGGGGGTCTATTGGTATATGAGTTGGCCATTCCATTTCATCTAATTTGCTGATTCCGTTTAGCTGTTCCCAAAAGCCTAGGGTCACCAATAAATCCATAGCGAAAGTGATGGAGTGAGTGTCCTTGTGTAGCAGGAATACAAGGAAAGGGCCTGTCTTTGTTTTCCATTTTATCTTTAAATTCTTCAAATGCCATTCTCTTCCAACACTCTAAATTTAGCTGATTCATGTCTTCATTGCTTAATAGACTCACTAATGAATTCACCTCCTAAACGCTTTAATAGTGTATTCAGATAAGATATATAGGTGAATGTCCCATTTTAAATATGGATTTATTTTAAGTGAAGACAGGGATTTAAGGTAATGGAGCGAAATGAAAGATGTAATTGTATTTTATTTCCTTTTTGAATATAGTAAAGTTGTATGATGAAAACTTTAAAGGGGTTGAATGTGTGAAACAGTTTAAGATTACTCGTGGCCAAGTTGTGAAGTTTGTGAAAGAACTTAATAGGGACTTTTTCGATGTCCAACCAGAGGGATTTAATAATACCATTCATTGGCACGTTGGGCATGTATTATTGTCAGCTGAAAACTTTATGTTTGGTTTTCCAAAGAAATCTACAAATCTTCCATTATATTATACTGAACTATTTGGTATGGGGACAAAGCCTTCCGATTGGCAAGGTGAAATACCAACCTTAGAAGAGTTAATTCAGCAATTAGAAGACCAATCTTCAAGGATTCAAGATTTGCCAATGTCTTTTTATGAAGAAAAATTACCATTTAACTTTCCTGTAGGAGATATAAAAACTTTTGGTGAGCTATTTGGATTTATGCTTTATCATGAAGCTGAACATTTAGGTCAAATGAAGGCGATGAAGAGAATCATTGGTTATAAAAGCAAAGTATAATTTACTTGCATTTGTAAAACCTTCAAGTTATTAAATGAATCCTAATTTTAAAATCTAGTAAATGAAAAAAGGGAGATTTAATGTAATGATGATAAGACATGCTCAAGTCGAGGATATAGTCTCTATTGCCAAGATTCATGTTGATAGCTGGAGAAGTACTTATAAAAATATTGTAAGCGAAGAAGTATTGAATAGTTTATCTTATGAAGAACGTGAAGAATTATGGAAGAAAGTAATCCCAAATGGCGGGGTATTTGTTGCCTTAGATGATACTGGTAATATTGTTGGGTTTGCTTCAGGCGGTAAAGAGAGAACTAAACAATATCAAGGTTATGAAGGAGAAGTATATGCTATCTATTTACTAGAGGATGCTCAGAGAAAAGGATTCGGCAGAAAGTTAGTTCAATCTGTGGTCAACGATCTGAAGATAAACAACATTCACTCTTTATTGATTTGGGTTCTTGAGGATAATCCATCTTGTTTATTTTATGAAGCCCTAGGTGGACAAAAAATCGATTCCGCAAATATAACAATCGGCGGAGTCGATTATACAGAAGTGGCGTATGGATGGAAAAATCTTTAATAAGTACTTAAATAACATAAAGAAGTGGCTTATGCCACTTTTTTCATCTAGTTCGAGGAATCAAGTAGCCATTTTCTACTTTTGTAAATCCGATATGTGGGTAATAGTCCATTGCGATTGGAGATGCCAGCAACAATAAGGTTACTTCTTCACCAATTTCCTTCTGTGTGAGTTCAATTAGTCTCCTTCCAATTCCTTGTTTTTGGTAGTCCTTATGCACAGCTAAATCTGATAAATAGCAGCAATAGCTAAAATCAGTTATTGCTCTAGCGACACCAACTAATTTCTCTTGATCCCAAGCTGTTATTAGAATGTCTGCTTCGTGTATCATCTTGTTTAATCGGTTTAAATCCTCGTACGGTCTTCTAATCTCTGACATTTTAAACAGATCAGCTAATTCTTCTGGTTTTATCAATTGATTACTAAACTTAATTTGATGACTACACATTATTTATACCCCCTACTATTGAAACATCTTGACGAATACCAAGACTTTCTAATGAACTGATTATAGAAAGAATCTGGTATAATCAAAAGTGCCAGTTAATAATTATTTAACCATGCCAGTTTTAAGTGTAAGGGGAAGACAAAATGATTGAGATTACTCCTAATTTAAATATAAGTAAGTCTGAGCCGCTCTATATTCAGCTATATACATATATAAAAGAAGAAATTCAACAAGGTCGGATCAATGCGGGTGTAAAGCTTCCTTCTAAACGCAAGCTCTCAGTTCACCTAGAGATTAGTCAACAGACTGTTGAAACGGCGTATTTGCAACTACTTTCAGAAGGGTATATTGAGAGCAAGCCCAGGAAAGGGAGGTATGTGGCAAAATTGGAGGAATACCCACTTTCAAGTGCTGATAAATTTGTAACTGGTCCTTCTATTACTGAAAATAGAGGAGAGGAGTACGAAGTAGATTTTAGTCATGGGAAGATAGCTTTAGATCAATTTCCATATTTTACATGGAGAAAACTGTCTGCTCAAAGTCTGTTTGAAGATGAGGGTTCTCTATTTAATAATGGAGATGTGCAAGGTGAATTAAACCTACGAATCGAGATTGTGAATTATCTATATCAATCTAGAGGAGTCAGGTGCACACCTCAACAAGTTGTGTTGGGAGCAGGTACTCAATATTTAATAAGTTTTATAACAATGCTAATAGGAAGGCACTGTATCTACTCAATAGAAGACCCCGGGTTTCACAGAACAAGAGAGGCGTTTATTCATCAAGGAGTAACTCTTAAATATATACCACTTGATCAAGATGGTCTTATTGTAAAAAAATTAATAGAGAGTAGAGCCTCAGTTACCTATGTTACACCGTCACATCAATTTCCAACAGGGATGGTGATGCCTATTGCGAGAAGGTTGGAACTGTTGAAATGGGCTACTGAAACAAATGGTTATATAATTGAAGACGATTATGATGGAGAGTTTAGGTATAAGGGGAAACCGATTCCAGCTTTGCAAGGTTTAGATATTCTCAATCGAGTAATTTACTTAGGAACTTTTTCTAAGTCACTCATTCCTTCAATTCGAGTGAGTTTTGCTGTTTTACCACAGGAATTACTAGAAGAATATAAACGACACTTTAGTACTTACAAACAGACAGTTTCACGACTGCATCAACACACTTTATTTCAATTTATGAAAAATGGACATTGGGAAACTCATCTTAATCGAATGAGAACTTTATACCGTAGAAGACAAAAAGTATTATTAAAATCAATAGAGACAAACTTTAGTGATCAAGTTAAGATAATCGGTGATCATGCTGGTTTACATATTCTCGTTGCAGTTAAAAACGGGATGTCAGAAAGTGAGTTACTTGAAACAGCGAAGACACATAAAGTAAAGGTATATCCAACCTCGATCTATTATAAGAATTCTTCTCCAAATAATTTTCCTCGTATTTTATTAGGTTTTGGGGGGGTAACTGAAGAGGAAATAGAAAAGGGAATCATGCGATTGAAGAAAGCGTGGAGTTAAGAAATCTTCAATGAATAGTAAGTCAGATTTTTTAAAATGGCTATTTTCGTATAGATTGTTGCTTTCGTAAAAATCCTAAAAGCTGGATTTTTACTTGGTAGTACATTGTCCCGTGCTTTAAATAAAGAAAGTTGCTCTTTTCTAACTAGTAAAACTCGATTTTACAGATAAAAAAGGAGAATTTTTGGACACATGTGATTGAAAAGCAACAATGTTTTAGAAAAGAGCCTTTAAAATAGAAGCCTTAAAAATAAAAATTGCAGAAAAAATCCACTACAAACTAAGATGTTTGTAGTGGAGATAAGAACAACATAGGCTAGTAAAAATCCTATATCATAAATCAACTGTGATAGCGCCTTTAATCTTGAGTTTGATCAGTTTCATCAAAAGGATTCGGATCAGGCACTATGTTTGCACGATCAGTTGCTGGGTCATTAGGATCACTCATCAGAAAATTACCATATCCATCGTTCGGGTTGTCCATTTCTCCATTAATTCCTTCATATCTCACAGGGTTGTAGTTAGTTTGATCTTCATCATTTTTTATCGTATTTCCATTAGTAGTTCCACATGCTGTTAAACCTATAAGTATAAATATAGATAGAATTGATGGCTTTCTCATTTTAATAATCCCCCCTTTCCAAATAGTACTTAATTAAAGTATTTGTTAAGTTTTAAAATTTAACCTAAGGAATCCTATGATCCCTCATGTTTAAACATGGCTTATATGGTGAAAAGGACTATTAAGGAGGGATACATAATGATGCAAAAACTAATCATTATTCTCGCAATTGTTTTACTAGGAGGATGTAGTAGTCAAGTAGTAGATTATCAAACAGAAGAATTAGAAACTGAGATGAATCAAGCTAAGGAAATTCTTGAATCTGAAGTGAGGGAAGTAGTTACTACAATGAAACAGGATCTAAGCGAAACTGCTGATGAAGCAGACAAGCTGTTTGTTTCTGAAGGAGAAACTGCTGAAATTACTAGGGATGTTTTAGTTCCTGTGAAAGAGTCGGTTTACGAAGATCTCTATGGATATATTGAAGCTTCGAATTATGAAAATATAGAAAAAATGATACAGGCAGGGGAACTACTACTTGTAGAAGAAGATACTAAGGTAAAGGTAATAGAGAGAGGTTATGATCAAGTAAAAGTAAGAATTGAATCCATAGAGGAAGTTGGTTATGTACCTGTAAGATATCTAGAACAGATATCTTAACACATGTTTAGATCAATGTAAGGATATTTATGATAAGCGGGTATAGAAGAAAAATTTCAAAGGAACGATAATTAAAAAGGTAAAAGTGGGGGTTAATCACCTTGGCTAAGTTTTTGTTATCTTCCTTCATGTTATTTATGCTGCTTGAACAACAACCAATTGTTTCCACACCTATGCCTTTTGATGAATGCATAGCTCAGCTTAAACGTGAAATTCAGTATGATGTTTATTTAAGCTTTCCGGTCTTAAAAGAAATTGAAAGTAATAAGAAGCGGACATTTACTTCCAAGAGTTTATGTAGTTTAATTTCTAAGAGAGAAAAAAGGGACCGTCAATTAGAATCGTTATTAAGTTTACTTGAAGGAGCGTCAATGGGAGAAAAACACCTTGTTATTATAAAGGATGATACTACTTCAACTATAACTGAGGCAACTCATGCTTATATACATTATAAAGAGTTAAACGGTACCAATATATTGCTTGAACTTAAACGTAAAAAGAACAAATGGAAGATTGATAAAAAAAGAATTGCCCGTGGTAAGTATATAACCTTCAAAGATCTTAATGAAGATTGTGTGAAACAGTAATAATAATAATAAATTATAAAAATCACTACTTTCAGAAGGAGTAGTGATTTTTTTGTTGAACATTATCAATTCAGAACAAAAAACATATAAGCCGTTTGGTTGAGTGGCTTCTCTATTACCATGGTAACTTTATTATAAGAAGTGTTCTAGAAGTGTAGGTTCGAACTTAGTAACTCTGCTAAAGCCATCATAAAAAGATACAATTAAGATTTAAAGTAGATTGTTTTAAAAAAAAAACAGGAGGTGTGTGAAGTGGAATCAATCGGTCAAGCTATCTTTGTATATATTGTTTCTTTATTTATTCTATATATTGTGATTGAAACGGCAGTTAGAAGAGGAATAAACAGTTCGGTAATCGGAATACGCTTTGAAAAGAAGTATGGCAACGATGAGGAGAAGAAATCCTTTCTAGATGATGATTTGGATAATGATAGATAAGGAGAAGATTTAGAGAAATCAAAGGTAGGATTGATAAGAATTACTTTCAAGCTACTGTAAGTTCCTAATAAAGATTACTAAATTCTTTCTAAGATTAAATGGGAGGGATAAATATGGACTTAGTCCATATATTAATTATTTTGTTATCTCTATTGTCTTCTTCTATTTTATTAATATTAACTTATATAAAAAAGGGGAATAAATGGATTGCTCTCCTAGTTGGTGTTGTGGTTAATATGCTTATTTTATCCTCTTTCACTATGGGGATTTTTCATTTCCATGTTGAATCAAGGATGTTTGGGATTGCTCATACTGGTTCTTATATCCTTATTTTATTCATACCTATTATTAGCCTTATAAACTTTTACACACTTGAATTTCTAAAAGGAAGAAGGATTCACACCATAATTTGAACACCTTTAAAACAAGTTAGGAGTGATTTCTTGGAGTTAAAACATGGTTTATATAACACAAGCAATTACCTTATGAGAAAACTTGCTGGCGCTGGCTTTATCTTATGTTTATTTTCTATTTACCTTTTTTTTGCATCAGAATTTGATCTCTTTGAATTTAGTGAAACCATGTCTACTCCATTTCTGTGGGCTATCCTTTATGGATATGGGATATTAAGTTCAATTTTAATTGACTTTATAGAAGCAAAATTTTCGATAATAACTCAGGTAACAAAAACCTTCTTATATGTTCTTGCTGGTTTTGGCTTTTTTCTATTTAATGGTTTGTCAGTAATTACTGTAATAGCTGGTACGGTTGGAGCATTTTCAGCGCTTATTTTCTATCTCGGGACAAACCTTGCTAGTCGGTTTTTGCTTTTTAGATTTGGATTCTCCTTGTTTCTTCCTGCACTAATTCTAATGTTAATGAGCATGGACTTTACAGAAAAGAAAAAGTGGAATGAATCAACAAGTCACTCCACTTATACTGCTGAATTTGAGTATTTTAATGGAAAACATGAAATTCCTATACCCTTAGAGAAGGGACAATCTTTAAGCTTTTCAATAAACCTCATTAATAGTAATGGCGGGGGACATGGACTACGTGTAGAAGATGATAAAAACCAGCTTGTTGGACTAAATGACATAGGTGAAGAGCGGTATTTGTTCAAAGCTGATCATTCAGGTGAATACAACATTATTGTAAAAGGTGATCAACTGAGAGGTAGTTTTACCATTGTTTGGGAAGTTCTTGAATGATTTTGTATCAAAATTCCTATTGTGAGTATGCAGGTGTGCATAATAACTAATAATTCATGAAAAAGGGAATCGACTATGTCGGTTCTCTTTTTCATTCTACTTAAGTATATGTATTATCTTCACCTGCTTAGTTACGAGCCCGAGGTGAAAGGATTAGAACTTCTTACATGTTTCCTACACATATAACCAAGACTTCTTTTTAATATAAGTGCAATGTAAAAGCTTAGTGCATATACGCCTCAAGTCCTAGTAGAAAATATAGCTCAGGCTCAATTATAAAGAATATGCGTAACAGGTAAGATAGACTCAAGAGATCAGAAAGGAGGAAAAAAACAGATGAAAAAGTTTTTATTATTCACTGCAGGAGTAATTGCCTTAGTAATTGTAATTGCGAACTTAGGTCCGATGGTGTTATTAGGAGTAAGTGTTTGGTTGCTTTACCTACTTGTTAAACAGTTTCTAAAAACAGAATCAACTATTAAAAAGATTGGTTGGGTCATGATCGGTCTGATTTTACTAAGTATCGCAATTTCAAATATTTATGCGGTTATCGGGATTGCAGCAGCATATGTTCTTTACTTAATTTATAAGGAATGGAAAGTAAAGAAACACGAACAGATAGGAAAATCTATAAAAGATGATCCTTTTACAAATTTTGAAAAACAGTGGGCTGAACTTACAAAATAAGATTAAGGGAGAGAAAACAATGACAAACATCTTTAAAAGAATTAAAGACTCTGTATCATCTGATCTTCATGAACTAATGGATGAAAAGGAGGAAAAAAACCCAATTGCAAAACTTAATCAATATTTGCGTCAAAGTGAACAAGAAACCGAAAAGGTACGAAAGTTAGTAGAAAGGCAGTATAAACTTAAGGAAGAGTTTCAGAAGGAATACACTCTAGCTTTCGAGATGGCTAATAAAAGAAAGCACCAGGCAGAGGTAGCTCAAAAAGCAGGTGAGGAAACCTTATATACCTTTGCTATGAGAGAATTTGAAGAATATCAAACACGTTCTTCCCGAATGAAGGAAATGTTAGATGAGGCAAATGCTCAACTTACAGAGTTAGAACAAAAGTATGAGGAAATGAAACATCGATTGAAAGATATGCAGCTAAGAAGAATGGAACTAATGGGACGAGAAAATGTGGCCAGAGCTAACTTTCAGATCAATCATGTTATGAGTCAAACTGCAGATCAACCCTATTCGCGATTCAATGAAATTGATCAATATATCAAAAACCTTGAGCATAAAGTTAATAGTGCCTACTATAGAAATAGTTTTGATAGCAAAATAGCGAAGCTAGAGAATGAATTAAAAGAAAAAGCTAAGGCTACTGCAATCTAAAATATGGTATTCTATCAATAGAGATAAATAGACGCAGGAAGACTGCGTCTTTTAGTAACTTGATTCTATAAATTCAACAATTAAAGGGGGTTCCTTATGTTTAACCGATTAACAACAGATACACTTAATAAGGTTTTGATTATAGGGGCAATCCTCTTAGTTGCTGAACTTTCATTCTCCAATGGAGATCTTGTGTTTACAGTCATATTCTCTTCCTTATTTATATATTTTGGTTGGAATAGATACCAGAAGATCTGGGCAAAGGTGGTCTTTTGGATTGGTTTCATATTATTAATCATAACCATTTTTAACATGACAGCGTTTCGCTTTTTACTTATTGCTGCAATCATATACTTTTTCTATCATTATGTTCGTTCTCAAAAGTCGCCAGAAAGGGTGGTTCCTTATTTCGCTAAAGAGCCAATTGATCAACAACGGGAACCATTAATCAAAATTGAGCCATTATTACAGCAACGTTTTTTTGGTGATCAAAAGACTTATGAAGGTGCATATGAATGGCGTGATATTAACATTCATGGTGGGTTCGGAAGTCGTATCATAGACTTGAGTAACACAGTTCTCCCTACAGAATCTATCATTTCTATTCGCCATTTTGTTGGAAACATTACGATATATGTTCCATATGAAGTGGAGGTTCATCTTCTTCATAGTTCAATGATGGGACGTGCTGACTTATTTGGAATGCATCATGAAAAATTACTCAATCAGTCGATCTCCTATATTACAGAAGGATATCATTCGAACTCACCAAGAGTGAAAATTATCACCTCTATTTGGTCTGGTGATATTGAGGTGAAAAGAAGATGAGTATTCTCCAAAAACACATATTAATCGGTATATTTGTTACCTTTATTACTACCATATTGGTGCTCATTACTACGTTCATTACCTTTCCTTTGCAAAATTGGTCTGAACTTTCGAAAGTTCATCTCTTTGGTATTCCGTATTGGGTTTTAGTTAGCACGGTTGGACTTGGTGTTGGATTAATTAGTGGTATTTCCTATGCGTTATTTTGGCGCGAAAAGCTACAACATATTTATCGGCAGATTGATGAGCTATTGAGAGGACAAAAAATTACTAGGTTAGATTCAGAGTCCATAGAAGAAGTTAACGCGATCCAACAACAATTATTTGATCTTGAAGTTAAATTTAAGAAACAAGCTGAGGCTTCACAGCGACTTGCAACAGAAAGAGCAAATGAAAGAGAACAAAGCTTACAAGAGGTTGTTGTTCAGGAGCGGAATCGGTTAGCACGTGAGCTACATGATTCAGTTAGTCAGCAACTTTTTGGTGCATCTATGTTAATATCAGCTATTAATGTAACTAATTCTAGCTTAGAAGATTCAGAAAAAAAACAGTTAATGATGGTAGAAAATATGATTAATCAATCACAAATGGATCTAAGAGCACTCCTTCTACACTTGAGACCTGCAGCATTAAAAGGGAAAACCTTAAAGGCTGGAGTTGAAGAGCTGTTGAAAGAGCTTACGAATAAAGTTCCAATGACCATTGAATCAAAAATTGAATCATTTGATATAGACAAAGGTGTGGAGGATCAATTGTTCCGCATTCTTCAAGAAGCGGTTTCAAATGCACTACGTCATGCAAAGGCAAATTTACTGAATGTCATGTTAATTGAGCGGGATGATCATGTAATACTAAGAGTAGTTGATGATGGAATAGGATTTAAAGTTGAAGAAGAAAAAACAAGCACCTACGGTTTACGAAACATGCATGAAAGAGCGCTTGAGGTAGGTGGTACTTTGAAAATCATAAGTATAGAGAACCAGGGTACTCGCTTAGAGGTTAAAGTACCATACATAAAGAAAGGGTTGAGTGACAATGATTAAGGTGCTTTTTGCAGATGATCACGAAATGGTAAGAATCGGAGTGTCAGCTTATTTGTCTGCTCAACCTGATATTAATGTTATTGCTGAAGCAGAGGATGGAGGAGTTGCAGTTAAACTAGCTCTTGAACTTAAGCCAGATATTATCTTAATGGACCTCGTTATGAAGAAAATGGATGGAATAGAAGCCACCAAAAAAATTATTGAATCTTGGCCCGAAGCTAGGATTATTATAGTTACTAGCTTTTTAGATGATGATAAGGTTTATCCTGCGCTTGAAGCGGGTGCTGCTAGCTATATGTTGAAAACATCAAAAGCAAATGAAATTGCAGACGCTATTCGTGCAACATTTTTAGGGCAAACGATACTTGAGCCTGAAGTGACAGGTAAAATTATGACAAAAATGCGCCAAAAACAACAGACGCATCTTCATGATCAACTAACGGAAAGAGAGCTTGAGATACTATTACTAATAGCCCAAGGTAAAACAAATCAAGATATTGCAAATGAACTCTTTATTGCGCTAAAAACAGTGAAAGTTCATGTTAGTAATATACTTACAAAGCTGGACGTGCAAGATCGAACTCAAGCTGTAATATATGCCTTTAAGCACAATCTAGTTATCTAATGCTTTAACATAATAGAATAATTAAAACCCTGTTGAATAAGACAGGTTTTTTTAATACAATCAGATATCGATTTTAAATTATTTTCGCTCGATAAATATTGTTATAGCTTACTTAAAGGTCCAAAAATAATTTAATGAAAAATTCAGGAGTGGAATAACAAGAACGGTCACCAATTCTCCCCAAAAATAATGGAAGTTCAGGAGAGTCACAATGCTAAACATGATCATATAGTTGAGAACAAAACCTAGAGTTGAAACGATAAAAAAACGCACTAGTTTTGTTGTCGTAAAATCCCCACCAAATGTATACATCTTATTCAATGTAAAAGAGAAGATTGTCATGACGATAAAAGACATGGCTGATCCTACGACAGGTTCAATACCAACAATTTCTACTAGTAAAAACATTGAAATAAAGTAAATTGCTGTGTTGACTACACCAACAATGCTGTATTTAATAAATTTGAGTGAAAAGTCATTTCTTACTAATCTCATATGCCTTCCCTTCTAACTCTTCATATGTCCTACAAGCCCCTAATATTAAAACATAATTTTCTCACTAATGGTACAAAATATGAATTATATGTGTAGTTCTTAAGAGGGTTTATTATTTTTTTTATTAAATGCGTCTACTGAAGAGAGTGAGAATAGATGAATCAAAAAGAATTTTTCAAACAAATTGTTGAAAATAGAATAGAACTTTTTGAAAGTTTCCATGAGTATTGGGTTCTATACTCTAGTTTTCATACATGGGAATTTTGGATTAATCTTTTTTTGCTAATAATCCCTCTTCTTATGTTGGCAGTCTTTATAGATCGGAAGAGGATTTTTGAGATTGGATTCTTCGGTTTTGCTATTCACTCTATTGCCATCTATATTGATATTTATGGGATAAATGAAGGCTTATGGGGATATCCCACTCAGATTACAAGCTACCTTGTGTCAAATTTTTCATTAGACGCTTCATTACTCCCCATATCATGCATGTTTGTTTATCAGTATACATACAAAAAAGGTCCTATCTTTTACTTTAGCGTTATTGGATTAGCAGTGTTATTTGCTTTTATTCTTAAGCCTTTATTTGTAAGGTTCGGACTATTTTATATGTCACCTAACTTCACGTATTTTCAGCTATTAATGTTTTATTTAGCAGGACTTGCTATCGCAGTAATTATTGCTAATATTTTTACAAGGTATTCGAAGTCATAGTTAGTTTAGAGTGTTGTCCTACACCAAGAAGGAGGCAGAGAGCCTGAAACGTTAATCTATAATGGTGAAGTAAGTGTATCGTTATGTAGGAGTAATTTCTTTGCAACAAAGGACGAATTAGATGAGTTTTTACTGCAATCATATACACAAGAAATTGTAGATAAAATCTATAATAATTACAAATTTATCATGCACCAAAAAATAGGTTGGCTCAGCCTCACAGGGAAGACTATATGACAAATTGAAGTAATTTTGTAGAATGGCAGGATGGAGAAGCGAAAATTTCTGAGATAGATAAAAGAAAACAGGGATGGAGAGTGGCTAGCTTTCTGCCCTTCACTTTAAATGAATGATGTCTGAAAGCTAGTATTTCTAGTAGCTTTTATTTCTTGTAGTGATGGAAAAATTTAACAACTTTGTCTACTAGCCACTTAAATGAATAATGGATTATTCTATAGTTTGAATATATTGTCACACAAATAGCTATCCTGAATATAAATATTGTTTAGTTCGTTCAGGTTCCAAACAACAACTAGGCCAAAGTATAAAATTAAATGGTAAAACATATTTTTCTAAAAAGGTATTTCTTATATAGTGCCGAAATCATAATGAAACGTTCTTTATAAAGGAAGTGGTATTTTTGGAGGATTTCTTAACAGGCAAGGAAAATTCCGTTGAGGTTGCAAAAAAATTTATAACAGAATACTTTCCTACTAGTCATGCAGCGCTTTTAGCAGGTAGTGTAGTAAGTGGGAAAGTTACACATACCTCTGATCTTGATATTATTGTGTTTGACCAAAGCGTAGAGTCATCTTATAGGGAATCTCTCATTTTTCATGAATGGAATATTGAAGTATTCGTCCATAATCTTACTTCATATAAGTTGTTTTTTACAAAGGATATTGAAAGAGCAAGACCAACCCTACCAAATATGGTTTCAGAAGGAATAATCTTAAAAAACAGTGAATTTATCAAGCTGCTTAAAATGGAGGCAGAAGAATTGTTAGAAAGAGGACCAAAAAGTTGGTCAGAAGATACAATCAAGCTGAAACAGTATTTTATATCTGATACACTAGATGACTTGATTGGATGTAAAAATAGAAATGAAGAACTTTTTATTGTACAAAACTTAGTGGACTTACTCTGTGAGTTTATATTAAGAACGAATAATAAGTGGGTTGGAACATCAAAATGGACATATCGTTGTTTAGAACAGTATGATGAAGATATTGCAAAAAGTTTGGTGCAAGCTCAAGAGTCCTTCTATCGTAATGAAAGTAAAAACGAATTGATTGAGGTAGTTGATTCTGTCCTAAATCCTTTTGGAGGTAGATTATTTGATGGGTTTACATTAGGAAAAACAAAGAAACCTAATAACCTGAAATCATTAAAAATCATAATTCACCCGGAAAGTAAAAATATATTTTTCTAGATAATAGTAGGAGTTGTTGTTATAACATGAAAGTGGTGTTGAAACCATTAGCTATCAATCAATTAAAGACAATACCCTTAAATGAACATGAGGGAATAAGAATTGAAGCAATTTTTGTTGGAAGTTGTGCATTATTTATAGATCATCATCTCTATATAGATAACAAAAAAGTAAATGATAAACAAATGAATATTGACGGTATTGATCTTTTAATTTCAAAAGATAGTCAAGAACATTTACCAGAAACTATTTATATAGACTATAATGATAACCTTGGCTATAAATTGTACTCTAATGAAGAGACGTATCGTTATAACTTACAGCTCGGTAGAAAGTAATGATTTTTTTCATGTTTTCTAAATGCCCGCACATACTAAGAAAAAGATGTTAGGTGGGAATACAATGAATAAAGATAACAAAAAGGAACCGATGTTTAGTAGTGGAGAACTGGTAGAACATCAACTAAAGGGCTATTACGGTATGGATTCTGAGTAAAGTCTACAGTCGGTTAATTTTGCTACAACGGAGAATCCTTATTTAAATGAACACGATCAGGAAGACTCCAAAGAGAATGAGTAAATAAAAACACTTTCTAACTCAGCTTTTGGATAGTTCTTTCAACACTGAATTCCTTTATACTTTCCGATTAGCAAAAAAAGTCATATTCTAAGAATATGGCTTTTTGTTTTAGAAGGAGGATTAAATGTTCCAGACTGAAAGGTGCTTTATTATGAGGATAACGGACCAAGACCTAACAGATATAATTAAATTGTACGCTAGTGAGGAAGTAAGGAGGTTCCTAGGAGGGCCGGTTGAAGCAGCAAAAGTAAAAAAGAACATTTTGAAACTATTAACTCAAAGTAACATACATCATTACTGGTGTATTAGAGATAAAAAGTCATTGAATTTTATTGGGCTTATTTCATTGGACACACATCATGATGGGGAATCTATAGAGGTGTCATACCAACTTCTTCCTGAATGGTGGGGAGCCCAGTATGCTAGTGAAACAATTAAAGCTATAATTGATTACGCGTTTTATGAGATTAACTTAACAAGACTAGTGGCGGAAACTCAAGCTGCCAATATTGCTTCATGTAAAGTGCTTGAAAAATTAGGGATGACTCTTAAGGAAAAAGTGCAGAGGTTTGGTGCCGAACAGTATATATATGAATTGAACCAATCTGAATATAAGATTTCTTAATCTAACAAAATTGTTTGAAATATCGTATAATTAAAAGATATTCAGCATGAGAGGAGAAGAATTATTTTGAATACATATCAAACAAGAGAAGCTGTACCGGTAGAAGAAACTTGGAGACTAGAAGACATATATGAGAGTGAAGCAGCTTGGCAAAAGGATTACGAACAAGTTGTTGAACTTACAAAAAAATTAAAAGAATTTGATGGTCAAATACATAACGGTGGATTACTACTAAACTACCTCAAACTTGAAGAGGAAATAAGTTTTGTTTATAGAAAATTATTTGCTTACGGAATGCTTCAAAACGATCTTGATACTCGTGTTACTTCCGCTCAAGTCCTTCGAGATAAGGCATCCCAATTAGGGCAGCAGGTAAGTGCTGCTAGAGCATTTTTTATGCCTTTCTTATTAGGCTTGGAGGAAGAAACCCTAAAGAACTACATAGAAGAAGCAGAGGGTCTTACCTATTTTGAAAAAGACCTTTATGAGGCATATCGTTATAAGAAGCATGTACTGTCAAAGGAAAAGGAAGAAATAGTAGCACTAATGGGTGAGGCACTTGCTGCACCGAGTAAAATTTACGGGATGATTAATAATGCAGACATTAAATTTGGCGAAGTGACAAATGATGACGGGGAAAAGGTAGAATTAACACGAGGAATGTTTGCAAAACTGATAAAAAGTGAAGATCGAGAGAAACGTAAGGAAGCTTACAAAGCTTACTATAAACCATATGTAGAGCAACAAAACACAATTGCTTCTACACTTGCCTCTGCAATTAAAAATAATGTACTAACAACAAAATTAAGAGAATATCCATCAGCTTTAGAAAAAGCTTTATTTTCTGATGTTGTTCCTAAGGAAGTCTATGAAAACCTAATCCAAGTAACGAGAGATCATATTGCACCTATGCACAAGTATACTGAAATTAGGAAGCAACTTCTCGGTTTAGAAGAATTGCGTCCATATGATTTAAATGTGTCCTTAGTTCAAGGTGTTGAAAAAGAAATCTCATATGAAGAAGCCTATAGCTTAATGCTAAAGAGCCTAGAGCCATTAGGTGAAGATTATGTTTCAACGTTAGCTAGCTTTAAAGAAAAGCGTTATTTTGATGTAAGGGAAACACCAGCTAAGAGGTCGGGTGCCTATAATATGGGTGTTTATGGTGTTCATCCATTTGTACTCCTCAACCATCAGGATGACATTCGAAGTTTATTCACATTAACCCATGAATGTGGTCACGCGATGCATTCTTACTATAGTAGTAAACACCAGCCTCAAATTAGTGCTGGTTACTCGATCTTTGTAGCAGAAGTGGCTTCCACTGTTAATGAGATTTTACTTATACGTTATCTATTAGAGACAACAGAAGATACACAAATGAAGAAGTATTTATTGAACTATTTTATAGATAGCTTTAAGGGGACATTTTTTACTCAGGTGATGTTCGCAGAGTTTGAAAAGCTCACGCATGAAAAGGCTGAACAAGATGAGCCATTAAATGTTGAGATTTTCAACTCCATTTATGAAGATATATTCCGAGTTTACAATGGTGAAGCTCTCGAATTTGATGAAGAAGTTAAGTATGGCTGGTCTCGTATACCACATTTCTACCGACCTTTCTATGTTTATAAATATGCTACTGGCTATGTATCAGCCATCCAAATAGCTGATAAAATTCTGTCAGGAGATCAAGAAGTTTTACAAAATTATTTAACGTTTTTAAAGAGTGGTAGCTCGGAATACCCTTTAGAATTACTAAAGAAAACAGGTGTGGATTTAATGAAACCGGAGCCTATCCAAAATGCCTTATCTATCTTTAGTGACTTGGTAGAGGAGTTTGCCTCACTATAATTGATCTATTATAAAAGAGTGTTGAAAATCATTTGATTTTCAACACTCTTTTTTTACTGTGTTTTAGGAACATGCATAATCCTTCTACTGATGGAAATAGTAGGGATAACATAAACTCTCTAAATAAGAGGTGTATTAGATTGTTCGGTTTTTTCAGAAGAAGAAGTCAGTCATCAAGTCAGAATCAAAATCATTCTTCCCACATAGAAAGTAAAAATAAACCTCAATTAACTTCTGATTTAGAAAAGAATGTAAATACTATTATTAACCTGATGGATTCCCCAAGTGACTTAGTAACTAGAAGGTTACAGGTAGGTAATTATAAAGTAACTTTAGTCTATTTTGATGGATTAATTGATAAGGCAACCCTTAATGAGTTCATTATAAAAAATTTTCAAGAAGATGTATCTACTTTAAAAAATCAACCACTATCTCCTTCAACGTCATTTATTGAGTACCTTAAAAATGAAGTCTTCTCAGCAGCAGAGTTGAAAACCGTGTCTACGTTGGATGAACTTATGTTAGATATTCTATCGGGTGATACTGCTGTTTTAATTGATGGTCTCGATCAAGGAATAGTGATAGGTACAAGAGGCTGGGAGAGTCGGTCAATTGAAGAACCAATAACTGAAGCGTTGGTACGTGGCCCAAGAGATGGGTTTACAGAAAATATTCGAACGAATATGGTTCTCATACGAAGGAGAATAAGGGATCCCAATTTACGATTTGAATCGTTTAAGGTTGGCAGGCGTTCCAAAAAAGATTTGGTCATTTCATATATTGCCGGTATTGCTCATCCCCAAATTATTGATGAGGTAATCCGAAGAGTAGAAACAATTGATATGGATGATGTCCCTGAAACAGGCTATGTAGAACAATGGATCGAGGATAATTTTTTATCACCCTTTCCACAAGTCTTAAATACAGAAAGACCGGATAAAGTTTCGGCTGCACTAACACAAGGGAAGGTTGCTATTTTTCTAGATGGTACCCCTTTTGCATTAGTTGCCCCACTAACTTTTGGAGAAACCTTACAATCTCCTGAGGATTATTATGAACGGTGGTATATTGGTACCCTGATTAGGATATTACGTTATTTTTGCGCTTTTGTAGCTTTGTTTTTACCAAGCTTATATGTAGCTCTTGTATCTTTTCATCCCGGCATGATTCCTTCGAAATTAGCTTTTTCGATCATTTCAACTAGAGAAGGAGTTCCATTTCCTTCATTGTTTGAAGCATTTTTTATGGAGTTAACCATGGAAATCCTTAGAGAAGCTGGGGTCAGGTTACCTAAACCAATCGGGCAAACAGTGGGGATCGTAGGAGGTCTAGTGATCGGGGAGGCTGCCGTTAGTGCCGGAATAGTTAGTCCAATCATGGTTATTGTTGTGGCTGTTACGGCGATCTCAACCTTTGTTATTCCTACTTATTCTTTTGCAATTTCAATTAGAATGCTTCGCTTCGTTTTTCTCATTGTTGCAGGTGTATTTGGATTTTATGGAATCATCCTAACCTATATCGCTATTAACGTTCATATGGCGAACCTTAAATCATTCGGCGTCCCTTATACTGTACCATTTGCACCAAGCTTCTATAAAGATTGGAAGGATTTGGTCCTTAGAGCACCAGTAACCTTTTTCAGTAACAGACCCAAGTTAATGCAAACCGGAGATGACGTTCGTATGAAAGGGAGGAAGTAATAATGAGGCCCTTCGAATATGCGGATAGTAAAATAGGCGGAAAGGAATTAGTGTATATTATCGCATCGATGTCAATTGGTGTGGGAATCTTGACCCTACCTAGGTTGGTTGCAACACATACTAAAACCTTTGATGGTTGGATTTCCATTCTAGCTGCTGGACTATTTTTTATGTTTTTTGGGTGGTTATTAGCTAAAGTTGTCTCCACCTTTTCTCAAAAAAATTTCTTTGAATACTGTTCGCTTTTATTAACAAAGCCGATTGCTTTTTGTTTAACTATTATTTTGGCTCTAACATTTTTGTTTACTTGCTCTCTAGAAGCAAGAGTAGTTGCCAATATCTCAAAGCTTTACATGTTTGACCGAACGCCAATAGAGGCAGTAACATTGGTATTCATCTTAGTTGTAGTTTACGCTGTAATGGGTACTAGAATCGCATTACTCCGATTAAACATGATGTTCTTGCCTATTGTATTAGGGGTTACTCTTCTTGTACAGGGATTTAACATTCCCTTGTTTGAAATAGATAGTTTACGACCTACTTTTACAACACCACTTGTAGGTTATTGGCGTGCAGCTCAAGAAACAGTGTTTTCTTACATTGGGTATGTCGTAATCCTAGTTTATATTTCTTTAATGAAAAACCCAAAGGATGCCCCCAAAATGACCATATTAGGAATAGGGATTCCCATTGTTCTTTATCTCATTATATTTGCGGTAGCTGTAGGGGTTTTTGGTAACATGGCAACTGCCCAAATTACCTATCCTACTATTGAGATAGCAAAAGAAATTCAAGCTCCAGGTGGGTTTTTGGAAAGGTTTGAGTCTATCTTTTTCACTGTATGGATTATGACAATCTTTAATACTGCCTCCATGGCACTCGATATTGTAGTACATCTATTAAAATCCATTTTTAGCATTAAAAAGAATACATTGATTTTTATTTTATCTCCTTTGGTCTTTTTAATTTCGATAACACCTGAAAATACAAATCAAATTCAAATGTTAGGTAAGGTGATAGCGGGAATTGGACTTTTTTATGGTGTTATACTTGCGGTCCTTCTGTATATAGTTCAACGAATTAAAGGGGTTCATGTAGATGCGGAAAATTAAGATATTAACAATTCTACTCATTTTACTAATGAATTCAGGTTGCTGGGACTCAATTGAAATTGAACAACGTGGCTTTGTAATTGGTGTCGGTATTGATTTGGCTGAAAAAAAAGGTGAAGAGGGAGATAAGTTGCTCAAACTAACTCAGCAATTCGTTGTCCCTGCTGCTATGAGCGGATCAGGATCTAGTAGTGGTGAGGGAACACAAGAAGCCTATCAAAACATTGAATCTGTGGGGAACACTATATTTGAGATGGTAAGAACAGTTGCCGCTCAGACAAGTAGATCACCCTTTTATGAACATATCAAATTAATCGTCATATCGGAAGAGGTGGCAAAATCCGAAAAATTCCCAGATGTAATAGATTTTTTTCTTAGATATCCAGAAATGCGAAGAGGAATTCAAGTAATGATCACACCTGATTCAGCTAAAGACATACTAGAGTTTAAGCCAGGTAATGAAAAGTTACCATCAATGTTTATTCAATCTATTTCTCGTAATAACTACAAAAATGCGAGAATGGTCCCACCAACAAGAATAGGTGATTTACATGGACACTTATTAGGAACAGAAAGCTTTATGATACAAATGGTTTCAAAGTTAAGTAAAGAAGAAGTGAAACTTACTGGCCACGCAGTTATAAACGGTAAATCAGATCAACTAGTGGGATTTATTAGAGAAGATGCAACCGAAGGAGCTAACTTTCTTACAGGTGAAATAAAAGGAGGACTTCTTGAGGCGGAGTTAGGTGGGGAAGTTATCATCTTTCAAATCAATGAAGTGAAAACGCAAATTAAACCTATCGTATCTAGTAAAGAAGATATTAAGTTTAAGATTAATATCTCTACAACGGGGTCCATTCCAGAATCATTTGCTCCAATCAACTTATTAGAACAAAAAGACATCAAGCAAATTGAAAAAGCTGTAGAAGAAAAAATCCGTTATTTTGTAGGATTAGCAATAGATGAAGTTCAAAAAGAAATGAAAACAGATGTACTTGGATTTGGGAGGGCAATTATGGTCCAAGAGTCAAAACATTGGGAGAAGCTTAAAGATAATTGGGATTTTGGAGAAAACTATTTTTCTAAAAGTGAAATTGATTTAAGCATAGATGTAACTGTAAGTAGAAATGGAGCAATTATTAAATCATCACTTGAATAAGGAGAGAAAATGAGAGAAATTCTTGAAGTATTTACACCTAGTGTTAGAGATGTTTTTTTTGCTGCCTTAGCTTTTGCTATACCATTTACACTATCTAAATCCATGGAGAAAGTTCTAAAAGCGGGAAATCCGCCTTGGAAGCAGGAGGAGGGAGACAAGTAATCTCTTCCTAGAAATTCTTCGAAAAGTAGTACTATCCTATAATGATTTCAATGATTTTCAGGAATCCCTTCCTATGGTCTTTAAGATATTCATTTCCTATAATAACTTGTATATCAGTTTCTAAGGGAAGGATTTCAAATGAGAAGGAATTGGACATTAGATGAAATAAACTTTTTAGAAGAGAATGTTGGACATATTAAAATTTCCAGTATAGCTCAAAAACTTAATCGTAGTGAACAAGCTGTTATTCTAAAATTAAATAGAATCGGATTATCTAATACAAAAGAGCAATTTGGACAACTCACAGTAGGTGAATTAAGCCGTCTAATAAAAGTGGAAAGAAAGACAGTCTGTGGGTGGATTAAGAATTATGGTTTAAAAAGCATCAAAAAAACTACAAGAGCAACAAAAAAATTTAGCTTCGTCGACCCTAAAGACTTTTGGAAATGGGCAGAAGAGAATAGAGAAAGGCTGGATTTCTCAAGAATTGACCCTCATACTATACCTCCTGAGCCAGATTGGGTAAAACACGAAAGAGTTCAAGACTCTAAAGTTGAACAACAAAATTACAAATCCTGGACAATAAAAGAAGAAAGAGAGCTAAGAGACCTTATCTCTATGGGAATGAGCTTTAAAGAAGTGGCAAAATCATTAAACCGAACAAACAGTAGTGTTGAAAGAAAGTACCATAGAATGAAATCTTCCCTGAAGTTAGTTCAAAATATTAACTAGATCACACCTTTAAAAATTTAATTTAAAGGTGTTTTTTATTTATCTGGCGTTATAAGATAGTGTTACTTGAAGTATGGAATATTCAAGAAAACATGGATGAAGAAACCCACAATGACCTCTAGTTAGAGGGGTTATAATTTTGTATAAACAATAAAAACCCAGAATGCTATAAAAAACTTGTAAGTTTACACTAAATTTAGGAAAAAGTTAACATTGAACCACTGAAGGGATCGTGATATTTTGGTTATCTGCTCGAAAGAGTAATTGAAGAAAATAATGAATGCAGAAATGGAAGAAAGTTCATATTGAACCTCATCTATTAAACATGTTATATTGGTAATCCGCTCGAAAGAGTGATTGAAGAAAATCAATGATCGGTGAAATGGAAGAAAATTCATCTTGCATCTATTCCATGAAACATGATATATTGAATATCCGCTCAAAAAACATGATGATGAAAACTAGTTTTCACAGTTAATTAGAAAAAATTCACATTGAATGTAATCTAGTAAACGTGATATACTAATTATTCGCTCAACATTACGAGCTATGAGTTCTTTGAAAACTAAACAAAACGTCAAGCGTGTTGGTTTTTAAAAACCAACGCAAAGTAATATAAGTAAATCTACTATTTACTAGTAGATTGCCGGTGTAATGAGCAATCAAACACTTTATCCCGGTGTAATCGACTGTATTTCCCTAACGGGAAAACATTCGCTAACACCCCGATTAGTTCAACTAACCATCAGCGGGAACAACACCCACTGACGGAAGTTTCACTTTATTGGAGAGTTTGATCCTGGCTCAGGACGAACGCTGGCGGCGTGCCTAATACATGCAAGTCGAGCGAATCTCTTCGGAGATTAGCGGCGG